>JAJFLT010000138.1 GCA_021772555.1 Opitutales bacterium
GGCCTGGGCGACCGCATCGAGACCGACAAGGCTTTCCAGAGTAATTTCGGCCTTCTCGACGTGAGCCTGACCCCCGGCGGCGCGGAAGTGGCCCACCCTATCGAATTTGTCAAACCCGGCAAAAAGAATGCCCTGTGGCAGATCGACGGCATCTCCGGGGCCACCATAACTTCCCGCGCAACGGCCAATATGCTGCGGGCGAGCACGGTCTGGTGGATCCCGCGAGTGCGGTCTCATAGCTCGGACTTTGTCGATCATGATGAGGGAGAACCAAATGGGCCATAACACAAATTCCATTCCACCCACCGGCACGGACGAATTCTTGAAAGGTTTCTGGAAGCAGAATCCGGTATTCGTGCAGGTGCTCGGGATGTGCCCGGTTCTGGCCGTCAGTAACACCGCCGAGAATGCACTCGCCATGGGCCTGGCAACCGCCTTCGTCCTGCTCATGTCCAACATTGTGATCTCCTCCATACGGCGCTTTGTCCCCAAGCAGGTGCGCATCGTCACCTTCATCCTGGTCATAGCCACCTTCGTCACCATCGTCGATTACCTCATTCAGGCGATCAGCCTGGAACTGCATAAGGCTTTGGGGGCCTTCATATCATTGATCGTGGTCAACTGTTTGATCCTTGGCCGGGCGGAGGCTTTCGCATCAAAAAACGGCGTATATCGTTCCATGCTGGACGGCCTCGGTATGGGTTTGGGATTCACCCTGGCGCTGCTCTGTCTGGGTGGGGTGCGCGAGATTTTCGGTTACGGCAGCCTGTTCGGCTTTCAACTCTTTGGCGAGCGTTACCAGGAATGGGTCGTAATGGTGCTGCCGGCGGGTGGATTTTTTACGCTGGCGGGCTGGCTTCTGCTCTTCAACTGGTTTGAACAGGCTCGGGTTCGCAAAGAAGATTTAAAGTTAAAGGAGGAGGCGGTGGTATGAACAACGATTCCCTCTGGTCCATATTTATCAACGCCTGCCTTATCAACAACTTCGTGTTGGCTTACTTTTTGGGCATATGTCCCTTTTTGGGTGTGTCGGGCAAGCTCGACACGGCCACTCGTATGGGCGGCGCCGTCACTTTTGTCATGCTGGTCAGCTCAATGTGTGCCTACGGGATTCAGAACCTGCTGGTGCTTATAGACGCCCCCTATTTGAAATTGATTTCATTTATCGCCGTCATTGCCTCGACGGTGCAACTGGTGGAAATGTTCATCAAGAAAGTCAGCCCGGTTCTATTCCGCGCCCTCGGCATCTTTCTCCCCTTGATCACCACCAATTGCGCCATCCTGGGCTTGGCGCTTTTTCAAACCAACAAGGGTTACGGTTTCGCGCAGTCGATTGTCTATGCCTTGGGAGCAGGAATGGGTTTTACCCTGGCCCTCGTTCTCATGGCCGGATTGCGGGAAAAGCTGGAGCTGGCCAAAACGCCCGACATCGTCAAGGGAACCGCCATCACCCTGATGCTGGCGGGCTTGCTTTCAATGTGCTTCATGGGCTTCGCGGGGCTGGGAAACTGAAAATGATTGAGGAATTAATAAAAGCCATCGGCGGTATCACCATCATTCTTTGCGCCAGGCTACTGGTGCAGACACTCTGGCGGCAAGTGTTTCCAGGTATAGCGACTGATGAGGACGTTTTGGCGGGTCGTCTTGGCTGCCACGGTTGCGCCAGACAAGCCAGTTGTAGACCGGAAGACTGTCAGGGGGACGATTCAACTTTAAACAAACAACACAGATCGGGAGGATAACAAAATGCGTTTGCAGGAATATGATATCAATAATCGATACAATGCGCGAGTGGTCTCCACCGAGCGCATCACACGCGAAGAATCCCCAGAGGAAGTGCGTGAGCTCATACTCGAGGTTGCCGACGGCAGTTATAATGTTAAGGTAGGGCAAAACATCGGGGTGCTGGCCCCCGGGCAAAAGGAGTTCGGACAGGAATCGCACTTCCGCCTCTACAGTGTGGCCGACCTGCCGGAAAAAACCGATCAAGGCCAGCTACAGATTCGCATCTGTGTACGCCGCTGCAATTATATCGACGAATTCAGTGGTGAGGAATACAAAGGAGTCGCCTCCAATTACCTGTGCGACCTGCGAGCCGATGACACGTTGACCCTGACGGGCCCTTACGGCCACGCTTTTCAGCCACCGGCGGAACCGGAAGCATCCCTAATCCTGATCGGGGCTGGAACCGGCATCGCACCTTTCCGCGCCTTTATTAAACATCTTTACCAGAACATTCCCGATTATAAGGGGCGCGTCAGGTTGTTTCACGGGGGAAGAACCGGATTGGAACTCCTTTACATGAACGATAGAAGGAATGATTTTGCCCGCTATTACGACGAAGAAACATTCGAGGCTATTGCCGCACTCAGCAGCAGGCCCCACTGGTCGGACATGATCGATTGGGGCCACGCCATGGAATCACGAGGCAAAGAGTTGTGGGAAATGCTTTCCGATGCCAAAACGCACGTTTACGTGGCCGGATTGGAAATCATCCGTGACGAACTCGACGCGGTCTTTGCCCGAATTGCCGGTTCCGCCGAAAGGTGGAAACAACTAAAAACAGAAATGGAAGCAGATCAGCGCTGGATCGAATTACTCTATTGAGCAGTAGAGCATTCCTTTTTGCAACAAACCGACAAGGCTATAGCAATCAGGGCCAGATTATTACTCGCACGCGAAAAACCTTCCGGCATGATATTCAATATCGGAATCGGAAAAACTACCCCAACGGCTCCTATGGCAAATGTTAAAATCGCAAGACCGATTAATATTTGAACAAGTTTATTCATTTTTCACCTTTTTTAGCATTAACAGATATTCTGAACTCAGGTGGATTGTGAGCCTTAAATTTAGGTTTGGCAATCACCAACCACGTTCGTTCTGATTACCGATATGCCGACAGGGGAAGCTGCGAAATTCGACTTTCCCCCATCAAGTTTTAGAGGGTGGTTCGCTTGGGGATTGAAATTGCGATATCGACACAGTCGTCGTCAGGGATAATGTGGCGAAAATTCTGAATCACATTCCTTCCGGTTCATGAACCAGAATCCAACTAACAAGAATCTCCTGATCTTCAAAATTTGCGCGACTTGTGTGGTCGCCTTGATCATTATTTCCCTGTCTCCCCTGGTCATCCCGGAAAATACGGCGGAACCCTTTTTGTTTTACCTTCCGCGGACATTGTGGAGCGGTATCGCCACCTATATATTAATCGTGGCGCTGACATACTTGGCCACCAGGTATTACAATGACGAAAACGAAAAGGCCAAAGAAAAGGAATGATCGGTTATTTGGTAGTTTTCGGTCTCATGTGGATCGGCGCCCTCGCGTGGTTTTCAATTCGTTCTTTCCGGGAAAACAAGACGCCTAACGATTACATTTTTGCCGGCTCCAGCCTGGGAACTGCAATTGGGTTGCTCACTTTTGCGGCTACTCTTTTCAGTACCTTCACCATGATGGGCATGCCGGATTTCTTCCGCCTCCACGGAGTTGGCGCATGGATATTTCTGGGTATTTCCGATGTCTCCATGTTCTTTTTTATTATTTGGTTCGGCCGCCATCTGCGGCGGGCCGGGGGCCAACGCGGTTACCGCGGACTGGCGGGATTATTGAAAGATTGCTATGAAACACCCTGGGCGGGTTTTGTATATTTTGCCGGGGCATTTGTCTTTCTGATTCCCTATACAGCCATCCAAATCCGGGGCATAGCGATATTTCTAAACGCCGTTTTTCCGGCCGCCATGCCATCTTGGGGTTGGTCGGTGGGAATTGTCTGCATCATGCTGATTTATAGCGAAATCGGCGGGCTCCGGGCCATCGTCTACAGCGATGCCATGCAAGCGGTCATATTACTTGTTTGCCTATGGATCATCGGTATTTTCTGTCTGGTAAAAGTCGGTGGTGTCGAAGCTCTCATGGAACAGGTAAAGGTGCAGGAACCGGCTTTGCTTTCGGTGCCCGGCCCCAAAGGTCTTTTCACCGTTCAATTCCTGATCGCCTCCCTTTTCGCCATTACCATGATTCCGGTAACACAACCTCAAGTGGCGACTCGCCTCATGATTATGAAAAGCACCGCCAATATGAACCGCATGGCCGTGGCTTTGGGTGTTTTTTCGTTCTTGATCTTGATTCCCATTATAGCCATCGGATTTTACGGTGCCGTGCGTTATAGTGATGTTTCGACAGCGAAATTTTTGTCACACGCATTATTTTTCGACCAATGGAAACCGGTGGCTGCCTTGGTCGTTGTCGGGCTCCTGGCGGCGGCCATTTCAACCGCAGATTCTCAAATATTCGCCCTTGGCACGGAATTGAGATCCCTTTTGCGGGGAGAAGAGCAAAAAATCATGCGCACTACGCGGTTGGCCATTGTCGTGTTCGGTATTGGGGCACTGATCTTTTCACTCGTCAGTAGCGATCAACTGGTGCTTCTGGCCCGCGTCAGTTTTACCGGCACGGCCCTCATGGCCCCCATGATTATTACCGCAGTCTTCGAAGGGATGCGTGCCCATCGTTCTCTCATCGTCATGACGGCGTTAGCTTTGGGACTGTTTTTGCTCTCTCTAGCCAGCATGATCCCCGATAAATATATCGGTATCAGGATCGATCTGCTGCTGGCCGGAATCGTCACTCTCTATGCCTTCGTTAGTTCCATTGTAGCAGGTAGAAAAGAGGGGCGAGATTGTTAAATCAGTCCGAAAAGCCGCGCGGGCTTAAGTTGATTCATCCAATGTTCGCCTCTTCACCCGATTGAACACGAGTTTCAGCAACTGTACAATCAAGCGCAAAATGCCGATTACGACATAGGCCGCAACGGTCAAACCGAGGACATAATGAAGTGAGGTGACGACTTCGTACCAGGGGGAGCCGAATTTCAATATAGCATAAATATTGACCAAAAAAGCGAACAACAGGCATCCTAGAAAAACCGTTATTTCCAATTTAATATTACTTCCCTTTAAGACAATATTGACGTCCTTCATATTTGCAAACCTTCCACCTGCGGCCATTTGATCTCACGGCCCTGCTCCATTGCGAATTGCCCCATTAACGCAGCTACACCGCCCTCATAAGCATGCTTCATCATATTGGGGATAGGTTTGCCCTCTCTGATAGCCGCGGCAAACGCGCTCAATTGAATGGCTGTTTCCTCGCCGGACCAACCCGGTACCAACCATTTACCCTTGCTGTCCGTTTCCAAATCCGGCGCCCAACTGGGACCGCCGATCGGCACCGAATCGAGTATGTCCCGTTCCAGTTCATTGATCAATCGGACAATGGCGGGGGGCGCGGGTGGATGTTCGCTGTAAATTTTCCCTTTTTCCGCTTCGATGGTTCCCTCCGGACCCATGATTTGAATTTCCATGCCGTAGCGGCGATTGCTGATCAAGGAGTCGAAGATGACATTCACACCGTCAGGATATTTATAAACCACATTGACGCTGTCGTATAATTCCCGGCCGTCCTTCCAGTGGTTGACGCTGCCATAACCGACGGCTGAAATGGGATGCGCATCGAGAACCCAATTGACAACCTGTAAATGGTGGGAGGCCAGCTCCGTCATTAAACCGCAGGAATACTCGCGATAGAGCCGCCAATTGATCTTTCTCTCCCATTCGGGACCGGGGATGGGCCGCCGCCAATCATTGTTGCGATGCCAGCACGTGCGAATTTGGGTGATTTTACCAATCGCTCCCGAATCGATGTATTCTTTGGCTTTTAGAAAAGGCAGGCTGTAGAGCCGTTGATAGCCGATCTGGAAAATTTTGCCGCTTTCACGGTAGGCTCTAACGATGCCGGCGCATTCCTCGAAGTTGTAGGCCAGGCTTTTTTCGCAAAAGACATGTTTTCCCGCTTTAAGCGAATCGATACACATGCGGGCATGTTCAAAGAGCGGCGCTCCGATAACGACCCCGTCGAGGTCTTTCATTTCCAGTAGCTCGCGGTAATCGTAAAATGCTTTGGCCTTCCCTCCTGATTCCTCAATAGCCCGTTTGTAATGGGGCTCGTAATCATCGCAAACCGCGGCGATTTCTACCCCGGGTGTTTGCATCAGGTGCAACATCAATTTACGGCCGCGGGAACCCACCCCAATAACTCCCAGGCGAACCCGGTCCATGGCCGAGCTGCCGGGCGGGTCCGCTCTCAGGGGCGACCACCAGGGCATACTGGCCAATACGCCGGAGGATCCTGCAAAAACCGCGAGCTTCTTGAGAAAATTTCGCCGATTTTCCGCAGTTTTTGATCCGGATAGATTATCCTCGCTCATAATTCATCTCCGTATTTCCAAATATGCTCGAAGTTTCCTCCATTCTCAAACGAAAACTCAATTTCAACCGCTTTTCCTTTAAACCAGCCTGAAATCAACTTATCGCGTTCAGCGCAGTCTGTTACCAATAAAGCCGTTGAAAGCGTTTCCGCATCAATGGGCGATTCCGAGACCACCGAGAGGAGCCTGTAACCGCCAACCGGATACCCGGTGAAAGGACTGATGATATGACCGTGGCGTGCCTCATGAGATGAGTTATCAACTGGCGCATTGCCCGAAGTGGAAAGGGACGCGTCGGTCAGATCAAAGTTTTGAACGGAGCGACCACCCTCGAATAAATGGTCAATACCCACCGGCCAGGGTTTTCCTGTGGGGTGGTTGCCGATGACGCAAACCGAGCTTTCGCCGAAACTGATGAACGCACTCTCTATTCCCTCGTATCGAAGGTATTGGAGCGTTTTTTGAACGGCGAATCCCTTCCCAAATCCACCCAAATCAATCGCCGCCAAGGGGTGATGAAAGCGCACCGTTTGCCGGTTGAAGTCCAGTTCGAGGTGGCGCATCCCGCATGCATCCAGTACGGAATTGATTTTTTCACAGGAGGGTTCCGCGAAATGTTCGTCTTGCTGAGCTTCTTTCCAGAAACGAATCAGGGGAAGCATGGCGATATCGAACGCACCCTTTGTTTTCTCATGGTATTCACTGCATAGAGAGAATACCTCACACAATTCTTCATCGAGCGGAACCGGTTCATGAAAAGCACGCCGGTTAATACCTGAAATATTGCTGGCTTCGTCGAAGCGGCTTAATTTAGCCTCCAGGGTTTGGATTAGTATTTCGACTGTTTCGGCCAGGGATTGCCCTTCTACTGCATCGATTCCCGGAACAACCAATTCAAACCGCGTCCCCATCGCGAAAAAACCATAATGAAAGACATCCATTACTTTGTCGCGGCCGGCATCAGATGAATGATTTTTTACCGGCGACGCGGTTTGAAATGCCCTGCTCATAATCTGAGATGCCACTTTGGGTCGAATGTAGAGGCCAAACGTTATTATGAATAATGAAAAACCTTTCCGCCCGCTAGTACTTCCTGACGGTCTTCATCGAAAGTCACGAACTGACGCGTTCGCACCGCAGCGTTGGCCATGATGGTGGCAATGGAATGCTGATAGCCCGCCTCGACGGGTGCGTGGGGGTTTTTGCGGCTGCGCAGGCACTCCAACCAATTCCGCATATGGTTCAAGGTCATTTCGTCGGAACCGGTATCGGCGGCAGTGACGGCGCCCCCGGCATCGGAGAGGGAAAAAGAATCCAGTAGATTAGGCTTCATATTCATGGTATCAGCGTATTTGGTTTCCAAACCGCCGTTTGACGAAACCTGATTGTTCTCCAGATTCAACTCCCCTCCATTGGAGTAATAAATTTCTTTCGTCCCGCCGGCGGAATTGGAAAATCGGGATGAATACTGGACCTGAAATCCCTTGCTGGCGTCATCCAGGGGCCCGTAGTCGAAAACCGCCGTCATGGTGTCGTAATTGCTACGCCCGTCTTTCCACAGATAAATACCGCCATTGGCGGTCACACTACGAGGATGGGGCAGCCCCGTAAACCAGTGTACCGTGTCGATTTGATGACACATCCACTGGCCCGGAATCCCCGAAGAATAGGGCCAGAATAATCGGTACTCCAGGTATTTGCGAGCATCCCACTTCTCGCGCGGTCGATTGAGAATATACCGATCCCAGTCTGTATCGCTCTCTCGAATATCCGCTACCAACTGCGGACGCCGCCAACGTCCGGGCTGGTTCACGTTCCATGTCATCTCCACAAATACGATATCGCCGAAGGCGCCCGTTTTGAGGTAGTCGTGGGCGGCGTGGTAGTTGCGGCCACTGCGTCGCTGCGAACCAATCTGAACAATTTTTTCCGAATCCCGAACTGTCTTCAAAGCGGCCCGATTATCGGCCATGGTTTCGGCAAATGGTTTTTCCGTGTAAACATCGCATCCCGCCTTAACTGCTTCCATGGTATGAAGGGCGTGTTGGAAATCTGCCGTACTTATGATGACCGCATCCGGTTTCGCTTTTTCATAAAGCTCTTCATTATTGCGATAGCCGGGAACCTTGAGGTCGTATTCACGTTGGAAAAATTCACTACCATCTTTCCTCCTTCGGTTCCAAATATCGGAAATGCCGACAATCTCACAGTTAAATTTTGCCGTCAATTCCTGGAACGCAGGCAGAAGCGACTTCCGCGCCCTGTCGGAAAATCCGACAACACCCACACGCAAACGTTCGTTGGCGCCAATGACGCGACCATAACTCGATGCAGAGAGCGCCGAGCCGGCCAATGCCAGCCCTGCGTTACGAATGAATTTCCGACGACTTTGTTTCATATCATGCAAGTTTAAGTTCTAATTATATTCACGAATTTTAATACTGCGAAAATGCACTTCGTTGCCATGGTCCTGGAGCAGAATATGCCCTTTTGCTGCCAGGCCAAAATTCTTCCAATTCGCATACTTACTTCGGGCGACAAGGGCGTGAAATAGATTCGATCCTCGTTCATATTCGAGCACCTTATACCCGTTAAGCCAATGTTGCACCGTATTGTCGGGGAGGACAATCAGGCGTACATGATTCCACTCTCCCATCAACCTCGGCACCTGCCGGTGGGAAACAAATCGATCGGACGGTATCAAATCATAGAGCGACGCCAGGGTACGATTACCGGCGGCCCCTTTTTTGGCATCGGGATGCTTCTCGTCATCCAGAATTTGGTATTCGAGACCAATGGCTGAGCCGGAGGTATTGCCATACTCTTCGGTCACAAAATATTTAATACCGCTGTTGGCGCCTTTCGTCAGTTTGAATTCAAGCTGCAACTCGAATGCGCCATATTCGTGCTCGGTCACAATGTCTCCGCCGTGACGGGCTTCGCTTCCGCCTGACTCCTCAACCATGAGCTTGCCGTTTTCGATCTTCCAACCCAATTCTGGAAACTGGCTCAGGTGGGCACCCCGCCAGCCTTTGGTCGATTGACCATCCCACAAGAGCTTCCAACCCAGCGCACTCTCTTCAGAATTTAGCCGATTGGGAATCAGGTTGCGGATAAACATATCATCCACCGGAGATGTTCGCAGATTTTCCGTCCTGATGCGGATATTCCGCCAAAAAATGTGCCGCCCGGCTTCGTGCGGCTCTTTGATTGAGTGCACTTGCAGGGCGATAAAACCTTCAGCCGTGAGATCGTCGATGACATGCGCTACGGGCACACTATTCAGCCATGTGCGCAAAGAATTACCGATCGCTTCGATCCGCAAGTGGTTCCATCGGCCGAAATTGTAGAGGCTTTTGGCGTGTGGATTGAAGTCCACTGTATAAAGCCAACCGCGGCGCGCTTCATCATAGATGCCACCGGTCCATGCGCGCTGCGAGGGATCGATTTCGTATTGGTATCCATGCACCCGCCCTTCCCGATAATCCGGCTTGCTTAAGCTGCGAAATTGAATGCCGGAATTGCTGACGCCCTCTTGCTTGAATTCGAGCTCCAGTACGAAGTCACTAAAGACCCGATCGGTTGCGAGAAAACTGTTGGGAGATCCGGCAACGGTCGTCCCGACGATGGCTCCATCCATGACCAAATAATGAGCTGTGCCATTGACCCTGTTCCAACCGCCCAAATCTCTACCATTAAATAGGTATTCCCAATCGCCTTGAGCAAAACCCGTGACCGTCGAACAAAACAGGTAGAATAGAATTCCAATTGGATTTATGATTGCGTTACATTTAATCATATTTGCGTTTATTCTCTACTGCCTAAGACCAAGGATTTTTGTTAAGTCCACATCGGTTGCACTAAGTAAAAGATGATTCTCAAATCCGGCAAGCAAAAGGTTACCAGCGGTATTCAGGATAATGTTTACCAAGATAATGCATCCGGTTTATTCTTGCAATACTGAACGATTCGATGTTGATAATAAGGGCGGTTTATGGCGAACAAAATTGGAGAAATCTTATGAGCGAAAAACAATACGGCAATAGGTTAAAATCTCAAGCGGATCACGAGGAATCGGGGGTGTCTAAACCTGAATCCTGGGACCGGCGAAAATTCCTGAAAGCTTCCGCCAACGCAGGCGTGGCGGCAGTAATTTCGCAGGCACCCGTACTTTCGGCAGTGGAGGCGGGAAAAGACAAAAAACGTTATGCCATCGTCGGAACCGGCTCGCGCTGCCGTATGTATCAACGGGCGATTGAGAACGATTACTCGAAATACGCGGATCTGGTTGGATTATGCGATGTTAATATTGGACGGTTGAAATTGGCGCAGGAAAGGTCGAGACAGCATGGTAAACCCGTGCCACCGATCTTTATGGCGGGAGAATTTGACCAAATGATAGCCGAGCAAAAGCCCGACACGGTGATCGTGACCACGGTGGACGGATATCATCATCTCTACATTATCCGGGGGATGGAGCTCGGCTGCGATGTTATCAGTGAAAAACCGATGACGACAGATGCCGGTAAGTGCCAAAAAATTGTCGATACCCAGCGCAAAACCGGAAAGCGCTGCACCATTACATTTAACTATCGCTATTCTCCACCGCGCACCCAGCTCAAAGACATTCTCATGAGCGGTGAAATCGGAGAAGTCCTTTCGGTTGATTTTCATTGGATGCTGAATACCTTTCACGGGGCTGATTATTTCCGCCGCTGGCATAGCCAGAAAAAATATTCGGGTGGTCTTATGGTGCACAAGGCGACCCATCATTTCGATCTCGTGAACTGGCTCCTGTCAGCCGTTCCGGTTATCGTTGGGGCTACCGGCAAACGTGAATTCTACACCCCGAAGATGGCCAAAAGAATCGGACTGTCCAGTTACCATGAGCGCTGCCATACCTGTCCGGAAAAGGACATTTGTGGTTTTGAAATGGACCTGTCGGCCAGCGAGTCGCTCAAGGCTTTATACCTCGATAATGAAAAATACGATGGGTATTACCGCGACCGCTGTGTATTTCGCCCCGATATCGACATTGAGGACACAATGAACGTATTGGTCACTTATGATAACGGCGTGACCCTATCCTACTCGCTCAACGCCTTCAATTCCTGGGAAGGCCACACCATCATTTTCAATGGCACCAAAGGCCGCATCGAGCATACCAGCAAAGAAAAAATATACGTCAGCGGCACCAATACCGAACAAGGCGGCATCGTCAGAGGCGGTACCAGCACAGTCATCATTCCACTTCGCGGTCCGACCCGCGCGGTGGAAGTTTGGTCCGGCGAGGGAAGCCACGGTGGGGGGGACAAAGTTTTGCTGGACGACCTCTTCCTTCCCAATCCACCAAAGGACAAATACCTGCGGGCTGCCGACCAACGAGCCGGCGCTTATTCGATACTAACAGGAGTAGCCGCCAACCGCAGTATCGAGACCGGCAATTTCGTAAAAATACCGGACCTGGTAAAAGAAATAGGAATGCCCTCATATCCTGCTATGCCTCCCAAGGTTGGGCCATTGCCCATGCCCGCCAAAAACAGTTAGATTCGAGAAAATGGCGTTGCCACAATCTTCAAACTTTGGGCCAGCTATTCCCCATTTTTGCTTAGACGCCCTCTTAGTATTACCGATGGGCCTAGGCATTAACACCCGACCATCACCATTGATAACCATCGCTTCTTCCGGAGCCTCCAGCTCGCCGTGGCTGATTTCTTTAATCACATTACCAACCACCAACACATCCACTTCGTTTTGAAGATGGTCGTTCTTCCCATCAAAAACCCGCACATTTCGAAACAAAACGGCACCAGGCATTTCCGATTGCCCCGCATGAACAAAGCCGCTCGAAATGACATACGAGATACAGGCTGCAACGATGAAAAAAAGATGTGCCCTTCGCACTTTATTAAATTGGTAATTCATAATAGTGAACATTAGAATACAAAACCTTACCAACCGCAAGCTTTTTTATCATACAAAACGCATATTAATATTTTTTATTAACCAATCTTAACCATCAACGAGATAGAAGAAAACTTGCCTTCCTAGACACCTTAAATCGCAAATCGGCCAAGGTGGACAACAACAGTCCGAATACTTACACGGCCAACAACGTCTATGATTATTCGAACCGGAATGTACCCAATAAATTGTTATTCAGCGTCCTGGCCGATGCCAGCACGGTTAAGATCAATGGGGTGGCGGCCTCCAGCGACAATGAGTATTATTATCGCGAATTGACGGTGGCCAATGCCGATACGGATACTTACCAGAACGTCATTATTGAGGCGACCAAGACGAATGCCGGGACGGGCGGAACAGATGCCTTAGCGAAGCTGGAGTTCAATTACGACTTCCTGGACCGTCGGGTGGAAAAGATCATCAAAGATAACTGGACGGGGGCGGCAACGTTACGGACCTGATCGACAAGTCGGACGGCTCGCTGGTAGCGGTTTAT
>JAJFLT010000139.1 GCA_021772555.1 Opitutales bacterium
CGGCGTTGGTTCGCGCCCGAAGGGCTCCAGCCCATCTGGGCGCGAAACCGCCTGGCATCTGCCTCCGTGGCGTTACAAACATCATTCATCTTCGAATTTGAGATAGGTTCCAGTCAGGTTGGCGGCTTAACTCCCACCTGACAATTCCTATGTCATTTTTTCTCTAAATTCCGATTGCCTATGTTTTACTTGTCCGAAGCAAAACGGCAACGGCCCCTAGTATTTGAAGCCCAGCTGGGCCCAGAATTTCTGCCGGTCGGCTAAACCGCCATTGTAATTGGCGTATTTCACCAGCGCCGTCCAATGTTTCCCTATTTTTTTCGATGCCACAACGTCCCATTCGGTACCTAAATCGATACCGCCGGTTTCGGAGCGGAAATTATGATAAACAAATTTTAGCGGAATTTTATTCGGCAAAGACAATCCGGCCCAAAAATAAAGGTCCCGAAGACCCGTACCGGGAGTGGATAGAAAAACATCTGCCCACCCATTGAAAGCATGCAATGTTGCCAAAGGCGTCGCAAAACCAACTCCATTATTGCTCCCCAGCGATTCATAACCAACGCCGGCCTTATAGTGCTTTTTCGAGCCGCTCAATTGGAGATGGTAATATTCGGTATCGTAATCGAGCGGGTTATTTCCGGCGTCTTGCTGCCAGGCAAACTCGGCCCGATACTGCACCTGAGTGTCCTCAGAGAGGGGCCGGGCACCGTTAAAACTGACACCAAAGGTATCCGATGAAGGCTTCGCAGAGCCACTCTCCAGGTCCACCAAGTAGGCATACCCGGTGATAGTCCCAAAAGAAAAACCCTTGTAGGCAGTCTGAAAGAGATGGGTCCGGGAATCGAAATTTCCACCTGGATGGTCGTCCCCGAAGATGCGGTTCACGTTGTAAATGTAGCTGTAGTAAAGTGTGAAATTCTCCAGGCCTTGGTTCTTAATTGAGAACCCGTCGAAGGTTTGCTCGTTTTGCCGCCAGCCGACATTACCGATAAATCGGGCATTGTCTAAAATGATTCGCTGGCGTCCTAATTTCGCTACCGTATCCCGGTTGGAATAACTGATCCAGGCGCGATTAATTTCCGTTTGCTCGGGATCCGCGATAACCGTTCGATCGCCCGCAGATGGATTCAGGCCGGCTTGATTGAAATTGTTTTCATTCCCAATAATGCTGATGTCCTCAAATTCCACCATCCCGCGAAAGCCGCTAATTGGCGCTGTCTCGTATCCCATCCGGGTCCGAACGGTGGAAGCATGAGAATCTCTTTTTCCGGATTGGTCGGCATACTCAAACCGGGTCCGCACATCGAGAAGCAATTTCCCATTGGAAATTACATCCGGAACCTCTTCATGCCACCATCCGCTAATGGGAGGAGTTTCGTTTTTTTCAGAGCGAAGAGTAGCATCTGTATTCTCCGCACTTGCATTTGCGACCATGACAAAACACGCAAGAATTGCCGTTCGTATAACCAATTTGTTTTTATTCACGTTTAGGTATCTATGAGTTTTTGCAGGATCTAATGTCCATTCGAGGAACGCAAACATCGTCAATTAATGATAAAACCTAACAATAAAAATAGGCAGGTTGAAAAAACGCCGTTGGGTTCGGACAGTTTTCAGATTATACTGTCCAGCTATATTTGTCCCTTCGATAGAAGTGCCTAGAGGCCTCCCCTGAGTCCAAAAAATTTGGTCAACCGTGCTGTTGAAGACATTTTTTCAAATTCGTACGTATTTCTACTTATGTCTATACGAACAGTGCCGATTATTCTGCACGAGGGAATCGAACAGCCGGGTAAAATGGTTAAAACCGGCACTTGAGAGAACAGAAAATCAGTTAGGTTTATGGCAAACACACTTTATAACAAAATTGTCCAGGCGCTCGTATCGGCATCCGTTGATCGGCATCAAGCTGAAAATTCTTTGAATCGCCTCCTCTCTGGAAAAGGCGTGGATGCAGACAACCTGTCAGTGGCTTGTTTACGGGATTTCCATAGAAACCTCGTGGGATGTGCGGTCGTTTGGGGTGATAAGAATAAAGTGGAATCTTTGAGTGCCGAGTTGGAATCGATAATTTAATGAAGGATAATTAAAATGGGAATAAGAGCAAAATTCATCACAATTTTTCTGGTAATGGCTCTGCTTGTGGGCGTCGTGACTTACGGGATTCTCACCCGGAGTCACGATGATCTCATCGATATGGAAGCGCAAAGGATTGCCGAAATCGTAACGACTCAGGTCATCGCAGATCGAGCCATCTACACCAAAGAGTTGGTGGGTAAATTAAAAAATGATGGAACTGGAGCTGCCCGTGACTCGCATCAAAGAACCGGTTATATTCAGCTCCCGGCTCAGTTCGTCCGCAAAGTCTCAAAGAAAGTGGAAGAAAATGCCGGAGGGCTTTATAGTTACAATCTGATCAGTCAATGGAACCTAAACGAGGATCAGGGTTTAAAAGACGACTTCGATCAATGGGCCTGGCAACAGTTGCTTGTTCAGGATGAAGGATTCCGTAAAAACGGTTCTTCCTCACCGGGTGGCCACCTTTGGAAACCTGTCTCTCGAATCGACAGCGAGGATGGGTTGCCTGTCCTCCGCTACCTTCGCGCCGACCCGGCATCTGCTCCGTCCTGCGTTAGCTGCCATAATAGTTACGAAAAGCGTGCCGAGGTGATCGCCTTACGGCAGACAAACAATGTTAAGTCCGGCAAGCAATGGGAGCTTAACGAATTAATGGGGGCAATCCGTGTCGACATACCGCTAATTTCTGTTCAGGAGATGGCTGCTGGTGCGCGACGAGACCTTCTCTCCAGCATTGCAGGTGTTTTCGTTATTGGATTCGTAGGACTTCTTGGTGTGTTGTATATGAGCGTCATCCGCCCAACGGAGAAATCGATTTTGGAGGTGGAACAATTTCGGCATCGAGTTGACGCCGTCGTCGATTGCGCCAGAAACCTGTTGATCGGGACGGAGAAACAATTGGATGCCTTCAATGGATCCTCCGAAATCAACGATCTCGACCATGTTCGGAAAATTGCGATCGAAAATGCCTCCAACGCCGAACTGGCGGCTGCTTCCTGCGGAGAACTCGATTTCGGATTCAAAAACATGAATAGCAAATTCCAGAAAATGCTTGGCCGATAAATGCGAGAGACTGTAGCTTGTAGTCCCTATATCAGCCGTTCCTTCGCAGGATTATAAAATAACGGTTGAAAAATATTGCGGAAATCCTGCGGGTTGAGATCGGGACCGCAAATCAGCATTAAATCGAAATCACCATGGGTCCCTCGGCGCTGGACTTGGACCTGTTCAGCTCTTCCAAAGCCTCGGCCATGGCCGCCCCCAAACCATTCCAGGCCGCCGAGGAGCTGTCCCAGTGACCGCTCACACGAAGAATACGGCCAGCTTCCTCCGACTCAATCCCCATGGCCGCGAGCACGTGGGAAGGCCCTTCTTTACCCGTAGCGCAGGCCGATCCGGTCGATACCGTAAAACCGCGTTTATCGAGCAAGGCAACCCATCGGGTATTGGCATACTTGGGCATGGCGACGTGAACCGTATTCCACAATCGCTCGCTCTGGCCTCCGATAATCCTCGTCCCTGGTATCTCACGGCAAAGGGTTTTCTCAAAGGCGTCGCGGCGGGCTCTCTGGTCGGACAGTGTCTCCTCCAGGTTTTCGTAAACGTGTTTGAGCGCAGCCACCATGGAGCGTACACCGGGTAAATTTTCTGTACCGGCGCGGTGGCCTTTTTCATGTGCCCCTCCCAATTGGGATTTAAACCCCACCTCTTCCCGGCCAATAAGGATAAAGCCGACGGCTTTGGGCCCACCGAACTTGTGCGCGCAAGTAGTCACGTAATCGCAATCGCCGAGGCCGTCCAGAGGCATTTTCCCCAGCCATTGGGAAGCATCGGTGTGAAAAGGCACCCCTTTGCGGCGGCAGACTTTGAGGCATTCCCGCCAAGGTTGCAAAACACCGGTTTCGTTATTGGCTGCCATCAGGGAAACCAGCGCCACGTTTGGATTTTCCAGAAACTTCGAAAGTTCGGACAGGTCCGCCACCCCCGAAGACAGGGAGGGCAGGTAATCGACCCTACCGGGAAAAGCGGCGCGGGCCGGTTCCAGAACGCTGGGATGCTCGATTGTCGATACCACAACGCGGGCATCGCCGGAATGTTTGGCTGCCAGATAATTGAAAATCGCGTTATTGCCCTCGGTGGCGCCGGAATTAAAAATAACGGAATCAGCCGGACAGCCCAGCAATGCGGCTAACCACTCGCGATCCCGATCGAAAAGAGTGCGCGCCCTGGCCGCCGATCGATAGGGACTGGAAGTGTTCTGCCAATGGTTGCGAGACGCATCTAAATAGGCCTTCTCAGCTACTTTCCAGAGCGGCGTAGTGGCATTATTATCAAAATAGGGCATAATTATTATTGGTTAATCGTGCGGTCTTTTGGCAACGCAACCATCGGGCGCGCCCACGCATTCAATATCAGGGTATGCTCAGTTCCACCCCAACCCGCAAGTCGTCCGGGTTGGAAAGTTTTTCCCGATTGGCCTGGAAAATATCCTGCCACCGGCCCGGGTTTCCGTAAACCTTGGCGCTGATTTTGCTGAGGTTGTCGCCCGGTTGAATGATGTAAGTTGTGGGCTGTGTCTCGGCATTATTAGCCTCCACCCCAGGGGAAGCGTCGCTTTCATTTTGACCGGCGAAAGACTGGACGGAATTCAAATCCGAATTGTCAGGCAAAGTTTCCGATTCTTCTCCGGCCATGCCGCCATCTGCACGGGATGGTATACCGGCGACTGCCGACAAGCGTTCCCGTAGCCTTCCATTGTCGAGTTTCAGTTGATTGACCAGCTCCAGCAAATCGAGCCGGTCGATATCGTTTTCAAAAGGATGACCGGCCAGAGTGCGGGCAAATTCCTTCTTGGAAGTATCGATCAACTGGCGGACGAAATCGGCTTGCACGGAATCTGGTTTCAACTCCAGGTATTTTCGAAAATGGTAAATAGCGGAAATGGGGTCCTTAATATGGTCGAGGAAAATCCTGCCCGCTTCGAGGTGAGATTCGGCCGCATCCTCTCGTTGGGCAATGACTTTTAAAAAGGCGCTCAATGCCTCGCGCTGATTGCCTTCACGCTCATAGCGCTTGCCCCGGAGAAAAGATTTTTCCTGTTCCTCGGAAACCACCTCCACGGAACCGCCACCACAACCGGCCAAAAAAATCAATATGGCGGTTAAAAAGATGGAGTGCGGCCAGGAGAGCATCGACATTACTAATAATTAATTACTAATTTAATAAAACACAATTGTTAATCTATGCGAAATCGGCCTTTCTGGTTTTAAAAGCAAGGCAGGCAGACAATCCGCAAACCTAAAGCATGAGTCTAGATGCCGAATCGCTTTTAAATAAAGCAAGAAATTGCCTCGACCTGGAAATTGCCGCTATTCGGGCCACCAGAGACAACTTAGGCGCAAGTTTTGTCGCGGTGGTAGAGTCTATTCATGACACCATCCTGGCAGGAAAAAAGTTGATATTGACCGGCGTGGGAAAGAATGCCCCCATTTGCCAGAAGCTGGCCGGAACCTTTTGCAGCACGGGAGTCCCCGCCTGTTTTCTGGACCCTAACCAGGCGCTGCATGGAGATCTCGGAGTGTGCGCGGAAGGCGACCTCGTTTTCATCCTCAGCAACAGCGGGCAGTCAGAGGAAATTCTCTCCCTCTTTCCCATTCTGAAGCGGCTGGGAGTCCAAACCGTCGCGATAACGGCGCAAAGAGAATCCGATCTGGCCGCCAATTCGGACCTCGTTCTAACCTATGAGGTGGAAAAAGAAGCCTGCCCCCTGAATCTGGCCCCAACCGCCAGCACCACCGCCGCCTTGGCCCTGGGTGACGCCCTGGCCATGGTCTATATCGGCGTGCGAGGGTTCGACCGGGAGGACTTCGCCCGATTCCATCCATCCGGCAGTCTGGGCAAGTCCCTTTTGTTGAAGGCCGGAGAAATCATGCGCGTCGGGCAGCGCTTTGCCCACTTGCCTAAAACCGTCACCGTGCATGATGCCATTGTGGCCATAACCCAGGCCAAATGCGGCACCATCGCCTTGACCAACCCCGAAACGGGAATTCTGGAAGGCGTTTTTTCAGACGGCGATCTGCGTCGCTGCTCCATCAGCGGAAAGGATTTTCTCTACTCGCCGGTGGAAAATTTCATGTCCAAAAATCCCAAAACAATCGGGGTGGAAGCCCTCGCCGTCGATGTTTTCAAAATCTTTGAAACCTCGAAAATAAACGACCTCATAGTGGTCGATATCGAAGGAAAACCGGTCGGGGTCGTCGACGGGCAGGATTTGCCCAAGCTGAAAATCGTTTAGCCAGACTGGCGCGGGACCTGTTATTAAAACTGGCTCTTGTGCCGGATGCGGTCGATGCCCACGGCCAAAATAATGACCATGCCGATGATAATTTCCTGCACATGATTCTCCCAACCCATCATCTGTGTGCCACTGCGTAAGGAGGCCATTATGAGGGCGCCAATGACCGCGCCCGTCACGCTGCCTGTGCCCCCGCTCAGGCTGGCCCCGCCGATGACCACGGCGGCAATCACGTCCAGCTCCAGACCGACGGCCACGGTGGGCGAACCTTGCTGCAAACGCGATGCCTGCATCAAACCGGCCAGCCCGTAAAGCAACCCGGCACAGCTATACATGGCAATTTTGACAAAACGGGTGCGGATACCGCAGAGACGAGCGGCTGCTTCATTCGAGCCGATGGCAAAAATATGTCGGCCAAAAACGGTGAAATTTATGATAATCCCAAATATCAAAGCCATCAAAAGGGCCAGGAGCACGCCCATGGGTGGCAGCCATAAAGGCCAATCGATTGGATTGTTCATGGCCAGGTTGACTGGGCTGGCCGGATCGTAATTGACGGTCTGGTTACCGGCCGCCCATTTGGCCGCTCCCCTTGCCACACCCATCATCCCGAGTGTCACGATAAAGGGATTCATTTTAAAACCGGCGATAATCACGCCATTTATGAGACCGAACATACCACCGCTGGAAACCGCAATTAATAGCACAACCGGCAAAGCAAAGTCAGCCTGGACGGCCAAAGCTCCGCATACGCTGGTAAAAGCCACCACCGAGCCCACGCTCAAATCGATCCCGCCACTGGCAATGATCATTGTCATTCCGAGGGACGCGATGGCCACGATGACCGTCTGGGTCAGGATGAACTTGAAGTTGATCGCGGTTAAAAACCCAGGGGTGGCCGAAAACAAAACCAGGACCAAAAGCAGTCCAAGGAGCGGCCCCAAATTCTGCAATGCTCCCACAGATCGGCGCCAATTTGACAATAAGGATTTATCCACCATGACTTGTTTCTCCGTCCTTCCGTAGGTTAAGTGGATTCCTGTCCCTGCCCCAGGGCCGATTCCAGCAAAAGCTGTTCGCTCCAGTCTTCAGTTGGACGCGAATCCACCAGAATTCCCCTTCGCATGACCCCGATTGTGTGACAAACACCAAGGAGTTCCGGGAGGTAGGAACTGACAAAAATAATCGCTTTCCCCTGCGAGGCCAAATCGTTAATGAGCCGGTAAATCTGCTCCTTGCTGCCGATGTCGATCCCCCGCGTCGGCTCGTCCAGTAAATAAATTTCCGCATCGTGATGGAGTAGTCGTCCGAGGGCGATTTTCTGCTGGTTCCCGCCGGAGAGTTCGGCTGCCGACTGGTTTTCGTTACGGGCCTTGACTTGCAGCTTTTCCAGCCAATTACCGGCGAAATGCCGCAACCTCCGGGAATTGATGAAACCAAACCGGGTGTAAGGCTCATAACGCGTGGCGCAAAGATTTTCCGCCAGACTACGATTGAGCATGAGACCTTCATCCTTTCTGTTTTCGCTCAGCAACCCGATTCCATTGGCAAGACGGGCTCGTGGAGAGGAGTGGGTACCATCTTGACCACGGATCCAGACCACGCCCCCGCCAATGGCGTCGAGGCCGAAAACCGCGCGCAATGTTTCCGTGCGCCCGGCCCCGATGAGCCCGGCCAATCCGAAAATTTCGCCCCGGCGAAGCCGCAGGGAAACACTGCGAGGTTTTTTCACTCCGGCGATTTCATCCAATTCCAAAATGGTTTCACCAGGAATGTTCTCCGGTTTGGGAAAAATCTCACTCACTTCGCGCCCGACCATGAGGCGAACGATTTGCCGGAAGTCGGTGTCGCCCATCTCTCCGCTGCCAACCGTTTCCCCGTCCCGTAAAACGGTAAATCGGTCGGCTATTTCCCGGCATTCTTCCAGAAAATGGCTGATGTAAATAACCCCCACTCCTTTTTCCTTAAGTTTCCGAATGACAGCGAACAAGATATCCACATCGCCGCCGGAAAGACTGCTGGTGGGCTCGTCCATGATCAACAACCGGGTCAAACCGAGGCAGGCACGGGCAATCTCGATGATCTGCCTTTGGGCCAGGGAAAGAAGGCGCACCGGTTCATCCAGTGGCAGATTTTCATGGTGCAAGGCAGCCAGTGCTTCCCTCGCCCGTCGCCGACGCTCTTTGCGGTCCAGCCAACCCCACCGCGACGGCTCGGCGCCCAGCAGCAAGTTTTCCTCCACGCTCAAATGCAGGGCCAGGGTAAGTTCCTGGTAAATGGTGGAAATTCCCATCCGCCGGGCATGGATCGGACTGCCCGCGAGAACCGGTTTCCCATCCAGTTCGAATGAACCGGAATCCACGGGATAAGCGCCGCTGAGAATATTGACTAAAGTGCTCTTGCCGGCTCCATTTTCCCCGATCAAAGCATGCACCTCGCCCTCCTGCACCTGCATATAGACATTCCGCAATGCTTGGGTGGCTCCGAAATGCTTGTAGATTCCGCGAACCGAGAGCAGGGAATTTTTTTTCTGATTACGGGCAGGAGGGGAGGAGACGAATTCGCTCATTGGAATGGGGCCGGAAACACAGGGCTGACTAATAATCCTGGCTGACCGGTTATTGCAGGTACTCCTCCAAGGCGGGAAAGAGTATCGACTGGATTTCCACCTGCTGGAAATTGTCAATAGTGACAAGGCTGGCTCCTGTATCGAACCTTTTTTCGGTGGTCAATCCCTCCAGATGATCGACCATGAGCTTCACCCCCAAATAACCCATACGAAAAGGATCCTGGATAACAATAGCGTCCAAATCGCCTGTTTGAAGGGCATCCACATTTTGCTCCCCACCGTCGAATCCTATAAATTTCACCTGTGAAGCCTTGCCGATGGAACGCAGAGCTAAAAGCATGCCATTGGTTCCGGATTCATTGGGGGTAAAAATGCCATCGACCTCGTCCCCGAATCGCTGCAGAAGGTTTTGCGCCGCGGTATATGCCGTTTCCCGGGTGGGCCCAGCATATTGGTTGGAGGAGAGCACCTTAATG
>JAJFLT010000140.1 GCA_021772555.1 Opitutales bacterium
ACCCCAGCCCCGCCTGGATCGAATTCCAGTGAAAGAGCCGACAGGGTGTCGATGACCCTACTCAGGGCAACCCCGTTGAAATCAATTTGGGGAAGAGCAATGCGCTCCAGTTTTTCCCGCAGGCCATCGGAGGAAGTTACGCTTTCGGGAACCTCTTCACGGTCGAAAACCTGGGGCCGCTGCCAGCCGCGATCCACCTCTGAAAGCAACTGTTCTTTTATTTCCGGATGCATCTTCTCTCCTTCCTCCTGGGTGGAAATATTTTGCGAACCGGCATAATCAATGACGCCTGTATGCCTATTTTCTGAGACGTAAGTTTTTTGAACCGTGTTTGCCCGGAGATTTCTCAGGTCGTCCACCACCGGTTGGGTGAATACGGTGTAGGGTAAACCGGCCAGCGCCGCATCGATGGTCCGCAGGGCGCCGGTATAGTCTCCCTGATCCAGTATGTGGGTAGCTGCGGACAAAATTTCACGGGCCCGCCGAACCGATTGTTGCTGCTTTTCCGATTCCGCCAAAACGGCCGCTGTGACCGCCGACATAGCGGGCTGGGTCGATCCAGCCCGAGCAGGAGTCGCACCGATAATTTCCTCTGCCCCAAGAGAGAAAGTATAGAGTGCGCACCCTATCGCCAGCATTGTAATTCGGATTGTGGGATGAGGGTATTTTGGGATCATGGGGAGAATGGTGGAAGTTATTGTCAGTTGATTGATTTTGGGAAATTTTCCAGAACCATCGCTTTTCCTAAAGGACCGTCCTTGGATGAGGCTGTATCGGCGGATGTGGAAACATCTTTTAAAAGGAGCGTGCGCCGCTCAGAAAGATTGGAAACAGTCGTTATTTTTTGCACGACGACCGACTCTTTATCGATGTCCACGAAGTCGAGCGCATAGGTTGCCTCTCGGAGTAAATAACTCTGCCCGGACTCCAGCGTAATGGTTTCGGGGCTTGGCCCGGTGGTGCGAAAAACCGCTTTGGCATGAGGATTGTAGCGAGCGCCGCGGCCCAGTGTGATTTTTTCACCGAGGCGGGCATCGAATAATTGCAGGTTGACCGATTCGATTAAAATGGGCGCACCTTCCGGTTTGAAGGTCAAGCGCCGGTCAACATCGAAACCGATAACAGAAATCTTTTCCTCACTCAAAACATCCCCCACCCTGACCCGCAGGTCGGCGCCGGATTCCTCATTGTGGAGAAGAATATGATAATCGCCCGCACGTCCGGCAAATCCCTTGTACTGCATCCTGTAGGGTTGTCGCGAAAACCCTACCAATTCCAAACCGAAGGCCTCTGCTTTAGCGGCGGCACTGAGGGGCGGCTCAAGCACGAAGGTGTTCGCCTGGCGATTGTAATAGATTTTCGGCGGTGAAAATATCTCAAAAATGGCTTCGGCATCCCAGGATTGCCGCGGCGGTTCCGGCCAGAAATGGGATTCGACAGATTTTGCACCCGGGTTAAGGAGCGGCGGCAGACCGTTGGGGGAATCCACTGCAACCCGATGATTCTTCACAGACTCATCGTCAGCCGTTATTTCAAAATATTGCAGGACCACCGTGAAGAGAGACGTATTTTCTTCCACGATGGGCACCGGGGCGCGGGCAGGTTTGCCTGGATCGGCTTCATCAAATATCCCAAACGAATTGGTGGAGCCTGCCCTTTTGATAGATGCACCTGGAGTTTTCTCATGATTGACCGGAGAAACTTCCACAGCACACACACGGAGAGGGGTTTCGAGGAGGGCAATCTGGTTTAAAAATCGACGTAAATTCTCCGTCCTCCCGGTAAAGGCAAGACGTATTTTGAAAGAGTTTGATATGGTCTCGCCAAAACCATTTTCCGGTTCATCGAACGTAAAAAAATCTCCTGCCAATTTGTTTCCAAGATGAGATTTAATTTCACCATCTAGCGGCGGAACGGGCTGCCGCTGGACGGCTGCCAACCGAAGTGGACTGGACTCGAACAACGAATCAAGGAGGCGGCTTAGAATCAATCGCTGTCGATAGTTTTGCGCCGCCGAAGCCCGGGAAAATTCGGCCGTTTGCGATAGCAATTCGCCAAAAGCAAAATTCTCGTCCTCCCGGAGTGAAATGCCTTTCCACAACGCTTTTCGCCGGTAATTTTCGACGAATTTGACCAGATCGAAATACAAATCCTGGGGTTCAGAAAAACGGGCCGTCAATTCCCTATCCGGAATAACGCCCTGGGCCAGTTTTAACCTGAGGATATGGAGTTGCGCAGCGAGCGCTTGGTGGTGCTTACGGGCCGCGGTCAGGTTTTCAATCGTAGGCTTTGGATTCGCCATACCCAACTGTTGAAGAGTTTTCGTTTCAATCTCGACCTGCAATCGCTCGATCCCGGATTTTCGCCAGGCATTGAAAACTAATACCACCTCCGTCAATACTGCCAGGGGGAAGACAAAGACTAGCAGAAGCAGGCAAATTCTGTTCTTCAATTTATCCATAGCACTAGAGGAGGTATTCTGGGTTCAGGACGAGAGTAAATTGGAACCGGAGCAGGCCTTGGCCGGATGCGTCGAATTTTCTATCCGTTACCTCGCTGACAAATTCCGATTCCCCGAAAGCGCCCAACAACTGGTTCACCCGCTGCTGAATATTGGCGCTGACCCTGGCCAAAGGGTTTTCACGATCCAGCATCCGGCCGGCAAGGTGGAGACGCAGCCCGGAACCGCCTCCCGAACTGTCTCTCCCCTCTCTCATTAATTGCATTTCGTCGAACCACACATCTTCAACCTCGACCAGGCGCTGCTGAAAATCGGAAAGGAAAACCAGCCAGTTTCCCCTCGCGTCCATCAGGGATTCGAGCGAATTAATTTTTTGTTCGAGGTCATCGATCTGATTCAGGGTCGCCACCAATTCCTCATGAATGGCCCTCGCCGGAAGCAATTCGGCGGCAAGAACCTCGTGCTGTTGCCGGTAGTTAGAGGAGCTTTTTTGGTAATGAACCAACGGTAGGTAAAGCACTGTGATGAGGAAACAGGCGGCGGTCAAAAAAAATGGCCGGGCGCGCTGGAAGGAGCGCCGGCGAATAATGCGCGGTGGCAGCACATTGAGGTCGATGACCTGGGAATCCGGCAAAAGTGTGGCCGCGGCCTGACCAACCAGAGCCCCCAACCGTAATTCATCCCGTTTCAGCATTCCGGCATCCACATCATCACCAATTTGAACGCCTTCCAGAGGCCGGATAAAATCGACGGGCAGAGAAAATTCATCCCTCAGATTTTCCGTCAGTCCCGGAAACAGGGCTGATCGTCCAGCCAATAGAATTTTCTCTACCATCGGCTCCTCATCCTGTTTTTCAAAATGGATAATGGAGCGGTTTGCTTCCAGGATCAACCGGTCCATCCATTTTTGCGCTTCACGATAGATAACTTCGCATTGACGGCTCTCCCGGTCAGCGCCACGAGTATCGTTCAGAATTTGCAGTTTTACTTTTTCTGCATCGACAATGGAAATGGCCAACTTATCGGCAATCGCTGCCGTGAGGGTGTTACCGCCGATGGGGATGCTCCGATAATACCGGCCTTTCGCTTGAGGGAAAAGAAATGATGTGGAACGAGCCCCCAATTTAAGAAGCAGCGTATTCCCCATATTTTGAGGATATACGTAGCGAAGAGCGCAGCACTCCGTAACGCAATCCGACCGGATGGACATCGGCCGCAAGCCCATTGAACTGGCGCACCGGTATATTTCTTCTGCAATCCCAAGTTGGCAGGCCAAAAGCATCACCTCCAGATCAAATCCGTCGTCGCCCACCACTTGCCAATCCCAGGCCAAACCGGATAGATCATAGGGAATGTTCTGCCCGGCTTCGTAGGCAACGACCGCCGACTGACGGGACTTTTCCACAACGGGCACCTTGATGCTTTTAAGAAACAATGGGAAAACCGGTGCAATAATGTCGGCCTCCCCGCTCCAGTGTTTCGATTTCAGCAGCTCTTCGGCGGCCTCGGACATGGCCAAAAGCCACTCGCTTTGCCGGGAAAAATCAAATTCCAGTTGGCGGGAGGCATAATTTTGCAAAACGAGGTCTTGCGATTCATTGATGGAAAAACGGGCGGCCGCTAAATGGCTTGAACCAAAGCTGAAGATGAGGGTTGAGCGGCGTCGGGGCATTTTATTGGGTCGGTTAAAGTGATGTGCTGTATTTTATTCTAACTGTGTCCATTTGTGGACAAAAGCTGGAGACAACTGCAATTTGCGGCTGTCGCGTTGAAATGGGGTATCGTAGATGGGGAGCAAAATGCCGTCGTTGGGCGCGGCCTGATCATCCAACCGCCGCCTGAAATTGGTTGTTTGCATAGGGTTCGCCAGGTTGGCGGAAACATTGCCGCGGCGGGTGGCCAATATTTGCCCGCCAACGGACAATTCCACCTGGTATGCGAACGGCTCCTCTCTCAATTGATCGCGCTCGACGATCTCGGGCGGGAGGTAAAAGAAAATGCTTCGCCGGTCGCCTTCTTCGATGGTGGGCAGCCGGGCCTCCGCACGGAAAAAGCGGAACCTCTTTTCCGGCCCCGCATGCAATGAGAAACCGAGGCCGAGGAACACCCGCACATTATCGACAAACCGGCGGTTGAGGGCGCCTGGATCAGGATTGGGCCCACCTTCAATCTCGACTTCGACCTCCAGCCAATGACTTCTCCCCGGGGCGAGTTCTTCCTTGGAAAAGCGGACTTGATTTACGAATACCGGATCTCTCTGTTCCGCATAGGCCCATAATGAGGAATTCAAATACAGGACGGCAAGAACAGTCAATAAATTGACCGGTCGGTGTTGCATCAATAACTTTTAATAAAACAGTTTTGAATTCGCAACAAAATAATAATAATAACGGTCAAAAAGATTGTTTCGACTGCATGCTCGGGTAAACAACCTTGGCCTTGCATTGCGAAAATGAGCCGAAAACAAGGGGGGTGGAACCAGATGAAGCTGGCTATTGAGGCAGGAATGCACCTAAATGCCGAAGGGAGCTTTGAGCGTGAGCAGCGCGCGGAATCCAAGCTAGGGGTTGCCTTCGCCTTGAAAGCGCACAATCCATTCGCCAACGATTGTCGGCAATCGCTCGATTACTTCATATCCAAATAGCACTTCGTCGACGTACCCCATATGCAACATGTCAAAAATCCGGCAAAGATACGGTCTTCCGCATTCCCACCATGTAAAGTGAGCGTCGATCATCAAATAGTGTTTTACATCGATTCCCTCGTTTATTCTGAGTTCCTCCAATTCGAAGCCGTCTAAAAGCGTCTCGTAAACTCCATCTGCAACTCTGCTTCCAAAGGTAGTGGTATAATAATATTCTTTGATTTCCCAGATTGCCAATGGATTTATCACACCTGGAAACGCACCATCAACTCGTCTGGCTAAAGTTCTTATCGGCTTACCATTTCTTGTCACTGTGGTGAGTGCTCTAGGGTCATAATCGCATGGCATACCCCCGGCAGCATACTCGATAAGCATATTCACGATTGCTGTTAGGTAAGCCGGTGCTTTCTTATCTCCCTTCTGCTTGTTCATTGGAATTGGACAAGCTGGGTTTAATCGTCTCTTTAATCGCTCAAACTCTCGCTTTGCTCTTTCCGCGTCCATGAGCCTAGGCTCGACAAACGTATTTAGTATTTCTGCTCGATGGATTAAATACCTTATTAGTTTATCTCCGAATTCGGTAGGTTCTTCCTGGTTCAGGGCCACAGCAGAAGGATCAAGTTTGAGCCTTTTATACGCTTGTATAATTTCCGGTATTGACGGAACTTTAATCCTGTGAGTCCCCCGTTCCGTGTAACCAATCTCTTGACCTAGCGAACGTACGCTGGCCCAAAAGGATTTATCAAGATCTTGAAAATCAGGGTTTGGTTGCATCTATCTGCCGGAGAAAACGTTTGTAAAAATCAGTAAATTCGATCCCCAAGGCTTTGCAGATAAAATGGAGGTCTACGAATGTTAGGGTTTTTTCGCCGGATTCGTACTTACTCACGAACGATTGCGGAACGCCCAGATGATCGGCCAAACTCTGTTGAGTAACCTTCGAGGCGGTTCGAATTTGTCGAACAGCTTTTCGTAGTGCCTCTTGCTCGATCGAATATCGTCTAGAAAGCATAAATCAATTGTATCACCCTTGACACTTAAACCCAAATTGGGATAATCTATCATTTTCGATATTCTCCGAAGGTCTTAGCTATGCAACTGGATTTATTTATGCGAAACGATTGTGTGAAGGTTCATCCTTTCAGGACGCAGCTGCTAAAATGGGTCGGCAATAAGCAGAGATTCGCTCACGAGATCGTGTCTTATTTCCCAATTGAATTTGGAACTTATTTCGAGCCGTTTCTTGGGAGTGGAGCCGTTTTGGGTACTTTAGCGCCAAAAAAAGCTATTGGTTCGGATGTGTTCAAACCATTGTTGGAAGTTTGGCAAACACTGTCACGCGATCCACAAGCCCTTTGCGAGTGGTATTCGGAGAGATTCGAAATATATTGGTCGGAGGAAAAACCCGCTGGGTATGAGCGAATAAAAGCGTCCTTCAATTCCAATCCAAACGCAGCGGATTTACTTTTTTTGTGTCGTAGTTGCTACGGAGGTGTCATCCGGTTCCGTAAAGCCGACGGCTACATGTCCACTCCATGTGGTGTCCATTCGCCAATAAATCCAGACAGCTTTAAAAAGCGCGTGGAAACATGGCATCGGCGAATGAAAGGAGCAATTTTTTTCCACGATGATTTTGGGCCAATAATGGAACAGGCAAAGAAAGGGGATATTATTTATTGCGATCCGCCATACACACACAGCCAGTCAATATTATATGGTAGTCAATCTTTTGACCTAGCGAGGCTCTTGGAGAAAATAGATCTGTGTAAATCCCGAGGTGTAAGAGTCGCACTGAGCATTGATGGAATTAAGAAATCGGGCAATATGATATGTGATATCCCATTGCCCGATGGTCTTTTTGAACGTGAGATCTTCGTAAATTGTGGTCGGTCAATGCTAAGGCGGTTTCAAATGGAGGGAACAACCTTGGAGACAGAGGAAGTTAAAGACAGGCTTCTTCTTACATATTGATAACGCGTGTCTGTTCAGTCAGGGTCTATCCAAACAAGTTAAACCTGCAGAGGTGAAATGCAAGTAAACTGTTAGTTATCAATGCTGCATCGATCAAACGTCCATATTATTGACTGAGAGAGTGCAAAAAACTGCGTGGGCATGAAGTATGGAATATTATACCCTAGATAGTTAAACAAACGACTACTCTTCATAGTAAGAGAAAACTCATAGAGATAATGCAGTACGACAACCGAGAAGACTGAGTTTTTCGACTATATTGTGCAAT
>JAJFLT010000015.1 GCA_021772555.1 Opitutales bacterium
ATCCGGAGAGAAAGAGCAGGCCGGATATCGTCGCACCGGCCGCTATTAACGGGTTTCCCAAGAAGAGGGTCAGTTTTTGCATGAGCACGATTTCCAGTAGCATGAAACCGGCTCCAAGACTGCCGAAATAAATAAAAGTCCAGGCTCTGCCCGCGCTTTTCCAACCAAGCCTGAATAAAGGTAGCATAATCAAGACCAGCGCAAAAATTCCCAGCAGAATAAGGTTAATAGCTAGAATTAATGATCCTAATTCGAAAAAGGGAACGCGCTGCAGTCCGAATGTTTTGATCAGCGTGGGAAGATGGGACCATTTCAGGAACTGGTAATAGAACGGCTGGTTATCTGTGGCCGGCCGCAGGTTGAAAACATAATCGTCATATACTTTCTCCCGGTCTTTGGAAATGAGGGCGTTAAGTGTTTCAAAAAAACCTTCGTCCGCCAGCGAGTTGTGGAATTGTCGTTCCCCTTCGTTCAGGTGCGGCAGAAACAGCGGGTCGAAGAGCAGTTTTTCGCACTCTTCCCGAATAGCCGTGGTTTGCTCATGGGAAAGAGGCGACTTGGCCAAGGCAAAGGTGATGGACCCCCAACTGCGAATGGCCACGAGGTGATTTTCCGGTTCATTAATTCCCAATTCATCCAATACTTCCGCCAGTGTGGCCGTTATTTTCAAGGAAGTTTTAGCCGGGTAATCCATCCAGCAGGTGACTTGAATAATACCGTTATGGCTCAATTTTTCCCATGCCTGATGAAACGATTCCTTAGTCAGAAGGAATTGCTCACTCAAGGCCTGGAGTCCGACCGAGCCCCCGAATGAGCCGATCGTTGGAAACCGGATCAATTCAAATTTTTCATTGTTTATGGCCAGAAACCGGCGTGGTTCAGTATTTTTGATATGCAGTTGAAGCGGATGCAGGGTTTCTTCCCGGTTGCCATCTGCCAGCTTTTCATAAAACCGGTAAATCTCTCCGTGCGGTTCCACTACAACGACTTTTCTCATTTTATGATTGATGGCCTGCACTATGGGGTCCGCTCCTCCGGGTTGCAGGAGGAGTGCCCTGCCGCCTTCATCAGTTATGGTGTAGCCGAGAATTTCCGTCGTATAATCTAACAGGCCCTTCGAGCCAAAGAGCATGCTCTCCATACTCGGGAGCGCTCCCGCGGCATTGCCATTAAGAAACACTATATCCGGGTTTGGCAGGGAGCCGCGGTAACTGAGGCTTAATCCGGGGGCATGTCGCAGGGTAGAGGAGGAGACCACTTGAACCAGCCCCCCGGGGCTTGGCAATTGATGGGTAAGAATTGCGTCCGGTGCGTTCAGGGTGCGGCTGATGTCCTTGAACTGGGATGGAGCGAACCTACCTGGAAAGGTTGTCAACAGAAGAAAGGAGGCAACCACCAGTGCAACCATGAATGCCGATTTTCGCCATTCACTATTGGAAATCAGGATCAAGCCGCCGGCAACCGGTCCCAAACCGATTATGGCCGGCAGGTCTTGGGGTAGAAACAGAGCCGTTAGAAGCAGTCCCGCCAAGCCGCCGGCTCCCGAACCGATGAGGTTTGCGCAATACAGTTTTCCGATGTCTTTCTTTTCCGTAATGAGGGCCAAACCGATAACCAGGGCTCCCAGTAGAAATGGTGTCATATAGAGCAGCGATGAGGCCGCCAGGCGCCAGATTTGGGTTTTTTCAACGAAAAGAAGAAAAAAATCGCACCTGATTCCATCGATCTGCGAAAGATTCATGGTCCACGGCATAGCCAGCCCGCATGCCAGCAGGAGCCAAGGTATGAGGACGTCCTTGCGATCCGTAAAAAAGGTTCGCCCTAAAGCCAGAATCGTTCCGCTGGACCCGAATCCCAGCAGCGCCAGGGAAACAACCAGATAGGCAAAATGATACCACTGCAAATAAGACAAAATTTGCATCAAGTTTACCTGGTAGGCGGTCAGGCCGGCGGATACCAGAAATATGGCCCATCGCGAACGATTTTCGGAGCTTTTTGCCATCATCCTTCTATGGATGAAACTATTGGTGCTCTTCCCATCCTCAACCTGTTTTATGTTACACTTGGCCAATCTTCCGGCTCATTGGCGCGTAAAGGGAACAAATCGAACAGGTATAAGGGTTTTTGTGCGGATTTTACCTTTTGTTTTCGTAACAAGCATCAGATGTTGTGCCCCAAAGGAAGGACCCACGGGAATAATCATTCGTCCGTTCTCTTTTAACTGGTCGATGAGAGGCGGCGGGATAAACGAAGCCGCCGCGGTAACGATGATGGCATCGAACGGTGCCTCCTTCTCCCACCCGTGAAACCCATCTCCCTGTCTGAGGCGGATGTTTTCGTAACCTAACAATTGCATTTTAGCCGAAGTGCGAGTGGCCAGTTGAGGGACGATTTCCACCGTATAGACCGTGTCCACTATTTCGGCCAGCACGGCTGCTTGATAGCCGGAGCCGGTGCCGATTTCGAGAACCCGATGCTCCGGCTGGAGTTTGAGTTTCTCCGTCATGTAAGCGACGATATAAGGTTGGGAAATCGTCTGCCCGTAGCCGATGGGCAGGGGCCTGTCATTATAGGCATATTTTTTTAATTCCGAGGGTACGAATTCGTGGCGCTGAACCTTGCCTATGGCATGAACGGTTGCTTGATCGGAAATCCCGCGGAGTTGAATTTGGCTGGAAACCATTTTACGCCTTTCTTCCTCGAAAGAACCTTCCAATTTCGAGCCGCATACGGCTGTCAGTAAGGTCGCGAAAAAGCAATAAACTATTAAGGGCATAGGAAGCTATGCCCCAATATTACTCAAAAACAGCTCCTTGACAAGGGCTGGTTATCAAAATGAAAATTTCTCATACGCCACCCTTTACCTCCCTGATTTTCCCATTGGAATAAATTTCGAGGTATAAAGTTCTATTTAGATGCCCTCTATGGGAAAGAAAATGATTTATTCGAAAAAACTATGGCTATCCTTTTGGGTGCTCCTGTTTCTGGCGGGGCCGGTTATGTTGGCGGTCGGCAAAGGCAAGAGAATATTGGGCTTTGATGTCGGCAATGCCATTATACCGCATAAGGAGATTTTACGTGGCGGACCCGGTAAGGATGGCATCCCGTCGATTGATTTGCCAAAATTTGTCAAGCCAACAGAAATTTCACTGGTCGCCGACCGTGAGTTGGTCGTAAGTGTGACCAGCGGCGGGGAGACCCGCGCCTATCCTTTACGCATCCTCAATTGGCATGAAATCGTCAACGATTCTATCGGCGACTATTATTTTGCCGTGACTTATTGCCCACTTTGCCGGACAGCCATGGTTTTCGATCGGAGATTTGGTGACGATATTCTCAGTTTCGGCGTGTCCGGGCTTTTATATAACAGCGATGTTTTATTTTATGATCGGGATTCGGAAAGCCTTTGGTCCCAGTTGGCCATGAAAGCCGTGTCCGGGCCGCGGGTGGGAACCGAATTGAACTGGCAGAGCCATGAGATCATGAATTGGGGAGCCTGGAAGCGAAAGTATCCAGAGGGTAGGGTTCTTTCTTTTGATACCGGATTCAATCGTGTTTATTCGACCAGTCCCTATTCCGAATATGTGAAAAGTAAATCCTTGATGTTCCCCGTTGAGTTTAAACGAAAAGAACTTCCAAAAAAGACATTGATGTTTGGGCTTTTGGTCAATGGGCAGGCGAAAGCTTTTCAACTCTCGCATTTTCCAGCCAATGAATGGGTTACCGATGTGGTCGATGGGCGAAAAATAACTTTATTTCTCAACTCGGACGATTTTCATATGAAAGTGCACGATGTCGAAACGGGTAAGGAAATACCCACGGTCATGGTCTACTGGTTTGCCTGGCAGGCTTTCTATCCCGAGACGGAAGTTTGGGGTAATTTTGAGAAGCCGGAGCCGGACAATACCAGTAAATAAGAGCAGTCAAAAAAGACTGGAACTAAAAATCATCCTCCAACCTCCAGGCGTTTGATTCACTTCATTTCCCGAGGGAAGCTCGAATATCCAGCATGGCTGGATGACGGGCAATTTTGCCCAAAGCCTTTTGCAAAAGTGTTTTCCCCGGTTCCATTTTTGGCCAGGGAGAAGCACCCGAAGGGTGTGGCAGGGGAATGGCGTCAAATGGGTGTCCCGAGTACTGGCAAACCAGTTGTTTTCCCACCAACTCTTTCAGTCCGCGATAGGGCATGAATAATTCGATGGCCAATCTCCCAACGGGTATAACCAGGGAGGGTTTCAGAATATTAAATTCATTTTTCAACCATTGCGAGCAATTCACAATCTCCGCTGAGGAGGGAACCCGGTCGCCGCCGGATGATTTTTTGCCGGGAAAACATCGGCAGGCCGCCGCCATGTAAATCCGATTGCGAAACACTTCTTCGTCGAGACCGCAACTTTCCTCAAACCACCGAAAAAGAGTTTTACCGGCAGTCCAGGCAAACGGTTTTCCTATGTTCGGCTCTTTCACGCCGGGGGCTTGCCCCACCAGTAGCACCTTGCTCAAAACCGAACCGCCGGAAACGGGAGCCGATTGCATTTGCTCGCAAAGTCGGCAATTCATGAGCTCGTTGATGTGTTTTTGAAGGCGAGCTAATGAATTAATGCTTCCCATAAAAAACTTCAATTCTCCTGTTAATCTCGTTACTAATGTTTCAGTGTTTATGAA
>JAJFLT010000141.1 GCA_021772555.1 Opitutales bacterium
TGCCTGCAAAACCTCCCCGTAGTTTTTTGCATGGACCGGGCCGGACTTTCCCCCAATGACGGCCCCACCCATCACGGGCTGTTCGACCTGTCCTACCTCCGTTGCGTGCCCAATGCCGTAATCATGCAGCCGAAGAACGAGGATGAACTGGTGGATATGCTCTGGACCGCGCTGCAAATGAGGAGTCCGGCCTTTATCCGGTATCCGCGCGGCGCCGGCGAAGGGGTTCCCATTAAAAAGCGGCCCGCCCGCCTGACCCTTGGCCGATCTGAAATTCTGCGGGAGGGCGACGATATCAACCTCTGGGCTTTGGGGCCATGGGTGAGCGAGGCGCTCGATCTGGCCGAAAGGCTAAAAGTCGAAGAGGGTGTCAGCGCCGGAGTGGTCAATGCCAGGTATATCAAACCGCTCGATAAAGCACTTCTCAAAACCCAGGGAGACAATTGCCAGCTGATTGTTACGCTGGAGGATAATGTTGTGCAGGGTGGCTTTGGGAGCGCCGTTCTGGAAGAGCTCAACGACGCTGATTGCGCCGTAAATGTACATCGGATCGGATGGCCGGATAAATTTGTGGATCACGGGACGTCGGTCGGCGAACTGAGGGCTGCCAACGGGTTGGACCCCGAAACCATTTACGGGGGAATCGTGGAGAAATGGCGCCAAATCCAGTCTAAAAGCCGTATCGATCCCGCCTTGCAAATCAAATAGCCAAAGAAAAGGTGCCGGATTCTCCCGAAGTCGAAGGCGAAAAACTGGACTGGTGGCAGTGGATTCGCTATGGTCCGTTTCTCGCGCAAATGGTTGTCATCCGCCGTTGCAACCTCTCCTGCGGGTATTGCTCCGAGTTTGACAAGACCTCCGATCCCATCCCCTTCGACACCCTCAGCCGCCAGTTGAGGAAATTGCGCGAATTAAAAACCTGGGCCATTTGCCTGACCGGGGGCGAACCCACCTTGCATCCTCAACTTCCCGATCTAATCGGCGAAATGACCACCCTAGGGTTTCGCCGCCGGCAAATGATCACCAACGGTTATAAACTGACTGAGGAACTCATCCAGTCCCTCAATGAAAGCGGGCTGACCGATATGCAGATCAGCGTGGACGGTGTTCAGCCCAACGAAACAACGGTCAAAACCCTGCAACCCTTGCGTAAAAAACTCTCCCTGCTGGCCGAACACGCCCGTTTCCAGGTGGTCATGAGCGGCGTCATCGGGAGCGCCCCTCCAGCCGAAGCGATCGAAGTCATCGATTTCGCCCGCGAGCACGGCTTTATTCCGCGGATATTGCTCATTCACGATGAAAACGGGCAGTTGAAATTAAATGCGGAAGAACTGGCCGCCTACCGGGAGGTGAAAAGAAAAATCGGTTCGCGATTTGAAGATGTCGACGGCTACCGGGAAAAACTGATCAAAGACGGCGTCGCCCCCTTCAAGTGCCGGGCGGGTTCCCGCTATTTATACGTGGACGAGTTCGGCCAGGTGCATTGGTGTTCGCAGACGCGCGGTGTTTTTCAAAAAAACCTCCTGCAATACACCCTGGACGACCTGAAAAAACAATATCATACACCCAAAAACTGTCATACCACCTGCACCGTCGGTTGCGTGCGAACCGCCTCCGCCTACGACCAGTGGAGAGGGCAGAATAATGGGTAAACGGTTCCCGAGTTTGAGATTATCAGTCAACCAGCACCGCTTTCTGTCATAGATATAGCCACGCCCTTTTGATTTCACCCCGGCCTTCAAAAACTGAAATACTTACTGCGCCTTTATGGTGATGGCTTTTTGCTCCTGGAGGAGAAAGAATTTGGCCTTTTCGAATGGCGGTGGGCCTTTGAGGCCTGGTTTGGCGTCGTTGGAGAATCCGTATTTTTCCATTAATACCAGAAAAAGGCCTTTGTTGTGGCGGTCATTGTCGTTTTCATCGTGATACATGGCCATCGCATATTCGCCGTAGGGAAGTTCCGTAAAGTCCACCAGGACGGTTTTTGAGGCAGGTTTCGCTGTCATCTTGCGAAACTCCTTTCCTCTTTTGGGAAAGCTCTCCTTGGTGTTGAATAGAGCAAGATGGACCGTGCCTTTATCATTCCGCAGGCCGGTGATGCGTACTTCGAGAGCGCCAAGTTCAACTTTGGGCGTTTCCAGGTCGTCTGCGGAAACTATCGCCGTGGCAAGAACCAGACCGGCCAAAGCGGCAAAAAATGAATTAGAGGGTGACATGGATGGTCTATAGGAGGACGGAGGGGCAAATAATGTTCCCTAAGGCGTGTGAACACTACGACTCAAATCAGCGTAAAAGCGGCTTTTCGGCCAAAAAAGACGTTCATCCACTCGATGAATACTCATTCGCCTCGTCTCTTTACCCAATTTTTAGCTCGAAAATCCATCTTTTATCTTCGTTTTTCGAAGTGTTAACACGCCCGAAAACTCTTTAACCGATTAGAACCTATCTAGCCATGCTTTCGAGGATGTCCTCGACTTCGTATCTTTTCAATTTTCGCCGCATCCAGTCGAGGGCCGCGTAAACCGCCCTTTCCTGAATAGCCTGCCGATTGCCGGGGTAAACAATACGGCGGGACCACACCCCGACGGGCGAATGGTAGCCCAGATAGACGGTTCCGACCGGTTTATGGCAGGTTCCTCCACCCGGTCCGGCGACGCCGGTGACGCTCAAGGCATAACCGGCTGAAAATTTTTCAGCGGCACCGGTAGCCATGGCCGCCGCACATTCTGCGCTGACCGCGCCGTGTTGCTGGATAATGACATCGGGGACATCCAGTATCTGGACTTTGGCCTCGTTGGTGTAGCAGGTGGCGCCACCCACAAATACTTTGGAGGCTCCCGGAATTTGCACAAAGGCACTGGATAACATGCCTCCGGTGCAGGATTCGGCCACGGTCAGGTGTTTGCCCAGGCTGCGCAGGTGGCTGAGAATGAGAAAAGCCATCGATTCATTGCCAAAGGTAACGAAATCATCTCCAATTTCATCTTTGCAGCGTTCCCCCAAATCTTCGATCTCAGCCCACTCGAGGGGATTGTCCGGCCCTCCACCGAGGCGCACATCGACCAATCCCTCGTGCGCACAATAAGCGACCGAGAGTCTTTTGCCAAAAGGATCGAACAGGGGCCTTAGTTTTGTTTCCAGGCTGGACTCACCGGCTCCGCAGGTGCGCAATTGCAAGAAGGATTGCTTTTCCCCGATCAGGCCCTCCTCCCGCATCCGCGGGAGTATCTGGTTTTCAAACATAGGGTATAGTTCCATGGGCGGACCGGGCAGCATGATGAGGCGCTTGCCGTCTTTTCCCAGCCACAGGCCGGGGGCGGTTCCAAAGCTGTTGGGGATGACGTCCGCTCCTTCCATAACCTTGGCCTGCCTCAGGTTATTGTCGGTCATGGGCCGTTCAAATTGGGCAAATCTGTCCCGAATGGCTTTTTCCACGGCGGGGTCGTGCACGAGGGAAAGACCCAAGGCCCGAGCAATCGTCTCACGCGTAATATCGTCGGTGGTGGGGCCTAGGCCTCCCGTCGTGATGACGATGTCGGCATGTTTCCAGGCATCGAGGAAGACGCGTTCGATTTACGCCGCTTCATCGCGGATGACGGAGTTTCGCCGCATGGCGATCCCGTGGCGGGCCAAAAGGTTGCCCAAATAAGTGAGGTGGCTATTTTCACGAATTCCCAGGAGCAACTCATCGCCCAGGGTAATGGTTTCGAGGCGGAGAGAATGGGTCATAAGTGGGGGCGGTTCATGTGGTGAACTTTTCTTGGGTTTATTAAAAAATGACTTCGAGATGATATAGGGAAATAAGGAAGATATGTTAAGTGGAGTTAACTCTTTCGATATATTGGACTACTTTTTATAATTGATTAAAACCGTCTCCTGCTTTGAGGAACTCAATGCGATTACCAAAGGAATCGGTGGTGTAAAACCTTTTACGATTTGGTAACGCTTCATCCCAAATTACCTGATAACTCTTTTCCTTTAGTTTCTTTTCGAGGTTTGTTAAATTCTCTACGACGAAAGCGGGATGCGCCTTTTTCTGTGGAACGAAACTATTTTCTACGCCAACATGCACAATAACTTCTTCCTTCCGGAACCAACATCCACCACGCGATGCCAATGGTTCTGGTTTTTCTTCCTCTTCCATTTCAAGAATGCCGATGAAGAAGCTCCGTGCTTCCTCTTCTTTACCTTCCGGCATTGCTAGTTGAATATGGTCCAGTTTCATTTTCCTTGTCCAACTCTAAACATAGACGAAAAATTAGAAAATGCCAGCCCCTGAATCCAGCATTTTAAAAGAAAAAGTGCGACGTCTGCCCCACCGACCGGGCGTTTATCTGATGAAAGACCGTTTGGCCCGGATCATTTACGTGGGCAAGGCCAAGGATTTGAAAAAGAGGGTTTCCAGTTATTTCCAGCCTTCCCGACGTTTTACCACGCAGCAGCCGAAAATCGCCGTCATGGTGGATCTCATTTACGGTTTCGACATTATCGAGGTCAAATCGGAGGCAGAAGCGCTCCTGCTTGAAGGCAAGCTGATCAAGCAGTGGAAGCCCAAATACAACACCGATTTTACGGACGACAAACGATTTTTGCTGGTGCGGGTCGATCGGCAAAATGAAATGCCGCGGTTCCGCCTGACGCGGTTTCGCAAGGAGGATGCGTCCACCTATTACGGTCCCTTCGCCCACTCGGGCCTGTTGCGCAAAACGCTTTCCCAGATGCGGTTGCGATTCGGCGTTTTGTTGGGCGACGCACGTCCGGTTCGCCAACCGGATGGCTCCTGGTATCTATACGATGATGTGCGGAAAGAAATTTACGGTCACCTCAACCATATAAGCAGCGAGCAATACCGCCAGCGGGTGGAAGAAGCCTGCGTTTTTCTGGATGGAAAATCGCGTCAGTGGCTGGTCGAACTGAAAGCGGAAATGATGGCTGCCGCGGAAAAGAGGCAATACGAAAAAGCGGCTGATTTGCGGAATGTCGTCTTTGCCCTGGAAAAGACGGTGCTGAAAACCCGCAAGTTTTCCCGCCAGTCCGGTCCCATCAAACTGGAAGTGATCGAGGAGGCCTTGGATGAATTGCGGGTGAAGCTCCACCTGCCGGATCAGCCCGAAAAAATGGAGTGTTTTGATATCAGCCATATATCGGGGACCTTTGTCGTTGCCTCCATGGTGCGTTTTACGGGTGGACGGCAGGACCGCCAAAAATACCGGCACTACAAGATAAGAAGTTTTATCGGGAACGATGATTTTCGGGCCATGGAAGAGGTTGTCGGCCGCCGCTACCGGCGTCTTGTCTCAGAAAAGAAACCATTGCCCGACCTGATACTGATCGATGGCGGCAAGGGCCAATTGACTTCAGCCTTGAAAGCCTTCCTCGCCCTTGGAATCGAACCGCCCCCGATGGTGGGATTGGCCAAAAAACAGGAGACTCTCGTTTTTACCGATGAGCGGGCGCCTCTCAACCTGCCGGCTCGTAGCGAGGGGCTGAAGATGCTCCAACGACTCCGCGATGAAGCCCACCGCTTTGCCAATACATTCAACGCCCAACTGCGTTCACGCCGCATGAAGGAAACCGTATTGGATGATTTGCCGGGCCTTGGGCCGGTGCGCCGAAATGCCCTTCTCAACCATTTCAAAACCATCCAGAAGCTGAAAAAGGCCACTTCGGAGGAGCTGCGCGCGGTCGACGGAATTGGTGAAAAAAACAGTTTGCAACTGCACCGTTATTTGCAGAATTTATGAAATCGTTTGGGTTGAAAAGCGCTTGCCAATTGAAAAAGCGACAACTAACCTCAGCTCCCATTAACTACCTTTAAATCTTTTTTCGTGGGGAATCAAAAATGCAGAAGGAATTAGACGTACCAGCCGGTAAACACGTGATCGAGCAGGATGAAGTCGGACAAGGGTTTTACGTCCTTAAATCCGGCAGTCTGGAAGTAATCAAAGATGACGTTTTGCTCAGCGTCCTCATGTTTCCGGGAACCATCTTTGGGGAGATGGGGGATATCCTGGGAAAACCCAGAACCTGTACGGTAAGGGCGAAAAACGACTCGAAAGTCATCCATGTGCCAGACGGCGATATGGGCGACCTCATCAAGGAAAATCCCGATATTGCCCTAAAAATAATAAAAACCCTGGCTACGCGACTCGATCGCACGACGCAGAAACTGGCCAGCGCGACCAAAGAATCATCCATCTGGTCGATTAAGGGTTAAAGGCTGAAGGCTTCGTGAAATCTTTTATTCTTACTTTGTTGTTTTTACCGGCCTCGTTAGTAATTTCCATGGCGGAGCCCATTGCAGTCGGCCAGAAGGCCCCCAAGGTCAAGGGTGTGACCGAGGAGGGCAAAAAGGCGAATTTTGGCCATTATTACAAAAAGGGCGCAGTGCTGGTTTATTTCTACCCCAAGGCCGACACGCCAGGGTGCACGACCCAGGCCTGCAACCTGCGTGACGCCTATGCGGAATTGGGCGAAGCGGGCATAACCGTTTTGGGCGTGAGTATGGACACCCCTGAGGAGCAGGCGGCGTTCAAGGAAAAATACCACCTGCCCTTC
>JAJFLT010000142.1 GCA_021772555.1 Opitutales bacterium
TATCTTGGTCGTTGGGACCTTCGCTGGGAACAAATTTTTCCGTGGAAAGTGGGTTCAATTTGATTGGTCCGGCTGGGGCAGTGGTATCGATAAAATCGTTGAAATAAAGATATCCGTTCACCTCGTAAAGGTAGCTTTCGAAGTCAACAGTGGTTTTGCCGAAATCGAATCGTAAAGCACCACCGGCAAACCACTGGTCGTCACTCTCGATAGCTTTCTCCCGGTCATCGTGTTGCGCTCCAAAGGTAGCACGATAGGAAAGCGTGTTATCCCCATCGCCAAGTGAAACCGGAACCGGCCCCGAAATGTTCACCGTTGTGCGCCGGAAGGAATTTTCCCCGGCCACGAAACTGATATCGCCCTTGGGCACAGCAGTCGGTTTGCGGGAGACAAAGTTAACCACCCCTCCGAGAGGGCTGGCGTCTCCGAAGGTCATGGCGGCCGGTCCTTTGACCACTTCAACGCGAGCAACGTCAAACATGGGCACAGAAACGAATCCATTGACTTCAACGCCGTCCCGGAATGGCTGCTGTTGGCGGAAACCACGGATGTTGACATCATCCCGCTGGGCCGTGTTAGGGGTTACCCCGCTGACTCCGAGCCGCAACACGCGATCAACATGAAAAGTGTTGAGGTCCTGCAAAAGCTCCTCATTCAAAACGGTAATCGACCCGGGAATATTGATAATTTCCTGAGCAGTTCGGGAGCCCGCGATGGTGGCGGAGGAATAATATCCCACGTCTCCGGCGGCGGAAACTTCGAAGGGGGACAATTCTATCAAGTCCTCCTGGTCATCATTCTGAGAATGTAACAACGGTACATTTATCATCCCCGCCATAAGCAGGCATACTGCCAAAAAAGCAGATTTTAGTTTTTTTTGTGGCATGGTAATATTATTCATAGCAGTTCGGTTGGGGTTAAATGATATCTTTTGGGTTAACAGTTACCCAGAATTCAAAAGCAAGCGCCTTGCAATGAATATCTGAATGGAAGTATGTATTCGCATGTATACAATTTATACCTACCAAGCTGTGTCAAGTTTTTTTTTCAGAATTATTGCCTTGCATAGACTGTGAACAAAAAGTGCAGACTTGTGTTAAAAGTTGTTGATCGATAATAAGATAAGATTCAATTTAACCTACCATTTGGAATATTTCGTCTGCTTCTTGAAAAATGAATCCATGTTAATTTTCAATTTCATATGAATTGTGGATTGACAAATTTTAATTGATCAAAAAATACTCGTGTATACATTCTCTAATCGTTTATTATCCATAAAATTGAACACCTCTCAGCAAGCTGTCTGAAAAATCTACTGGGGGGAGCCGTTGAATAGAATACTTGCCCCTTTTCCATATACAGAAACCGGCTCATGATAAAGCAACGACCAAACCTTTTGTGGATCGCTGCTTTAGCGCTGGGAACCCTGGCAGGCCCGTTCGATCCGCTTGAAGGCCAAGCGTATCAAACAAAATTCTACATCGAAACTTTTGATCAAGGCAATGGGGGTTGGTTTGCTGACCGGAACTATGCCCTGCCTGTATGGGACGGCGTAGCCTACTGTTATGGCCCTTGGTTTCTCGATGCCAATCATGCGCCTCCAGGGGCAGGTTACCTGCATCTTCTGATGTGGCTTTATACCAGCGGTAAATGGTATGATACGCCGGAGGCCAGTCGCCTACCCTACTCCAACAACTCCTTCCTGGAACAAGGTTTCGGGACTAATTTCACTAACGCCAAGTTAACGATTCGCCTTCGGGGGGAGATGGACTTGAAGGGGACTCAATTGCTTTTGCTGGCGCAAGCTGAATCGAAAATAACGACGTCCAATTATATTCTTAGCGGACAGCCCATTGAGGTTACCAAAGACTGGAGTGAGCAAACAATAACTCTGGTTCCGGACCCAGCTCAATGGATCTGCATGGGGGCTCGACACGACGCCCCTCACTATGGCTGCGATGACATTGACGTTGTTCTCAACGACCTTAATGTGGACCTCATATTTGTCCTCTTCCCGATTGAAGTGGTTCCCGTAGATAAGGGAATAACCGACCTCCATGGGCTTTGGGCGGGAGAGGATTATGCGGTCGACACACAATACCACCCCAAGGGACTTTTGATGTTCGACACGGTGAAATTCGAGTTTGCCAAATAAGACGGATGAAGTGGTTCAATATATAGACAGGAATGGTATTATTTATTAAGATAAAAGGGCCTCTCGGCACTCCAAAAATGTGCAAAATACCGACCTTACATTTATTTAAACTAAACAACTGTTTGAAATAAGCTTATGAGAGACTCGATTAAGAAACTTGGACAGATATTGGCTGTTAATTGGCTCCTCGCCGGATTCCTTTTTGCTCAGGATACCTCCGCAGAAGGAGGCACTATTCTAGGTTCGGTGGACCCTTCAGGCCCCATCGACATCGGCCAAAAGCGGGAACTTTTCATCGACAAACACCTGATTGCAGAAATGAAAGGAGGGGCGGAACTGCGTCTGCATCACCCGGTGCGCCGAGAGATCGCGATGGTCTATGATCAACCTTGGGAGGGGAATGCTTGCGGCTATCATACCGTATTCAGGGACGGCGAACTATACCGCATGTACTATAAATCGTGGCATATTTCACCCAATGGTAACGTGAATAATTATGTCTACATCGCCTATGCGGAAAGTGTGGATGGCATCAACTGGGTTAAACCGAATCTCGGCCTTTTCGAACACAATGGTTCCAGGGAAAACAATATCGTCCTGGCCGAAATCAACGGAACTCGTTGTCACGACTTTTCTGTTTTCAAGGATACCAATCCGCAGGTTGCGCCGGGTGAAGAGTATAAAGCCGTAGGCCTAGGCCATACACCAAACGGCCTCTATGCGTTCAAATCCTCCGATGGCGTTCACTGGACCATCCTAAACCAAAGCCGGCCGGTCATGACAGGGCACCCATTCGACACACAGAACACCGTATTTTGGGACTCCAACATTCGTAAATACCGTGCTTATATTCGCGATTTCAGCAAAGGCAAAAGAAGCATCATGATGGCCACATCCGAAGATTTCATCCACTGGTCGGAGCGAGAATGGCTGCAATATCCAGGTGCCCCCATCGAACAGCTTTATGTCAACCAGATTAAACCGTACTACCGCGCGAATCACATCTATATCGGTTTTCCGGTAAGGTATGTGGATCGCGGCTGGATAGAGGCCACCCGCGCCCTGCCCTCACCGGACCTTCGTCAACAGCGAGCCGAAACGAGTAGCCGATACGGGTCCGCCGTTACTGACTCGCTTCTAATGACCAGTCGGGATGGACTCACCTTTCACCGTTGGGACGAGGCCTTCATCCGCCCTGGTTTGCGAACGCAGCACAACTGGGCTTACGGAGATAACTATTTGGCCTGGCATGTCGTGGAGACTAAGTCGGTGGATGACGATTCACCGCGGGAACTGTCTCTCTACGCCACCGAAAGCTACTTTACTGGCAACAGTTCGCGTCTGCGACGCTACACCCTTCGCATCGACGGTTTCGCCTCGGTATTCGCGCCGCTGGGAGGCGGTGAATTCACCACCAAGCCGCTCATCTTCGAAGGCGACAGAATGACGGTCAACTTTTCGACCTCCGCAGGAGGCAGCATCCAGGTGGAGATTCAAGACCGCCAGGGTTTACCGATCAAGGGTTATGCACTCGCCGACTGTCCGGAAATTTTCGGTGATGCGATTGAATATCCAGTTCGATGGCATGATGGCCGGGAGGTGAGTGAACTTTCCGCCCAGCCGGTACGACTTCGTTTCCTCCTACGGGATGCAGATTTGTATTCCATTCGCTTCAGTGGAAACCGGAACACTGTTGATCAGCCGGTCCTGCCTGATAGCCAGTCATACGTTCATTAGCTAATTCATTAACGAAGTAGAAAGAGATGGAAAATTTAAACTTTCAACCAAAATAAAATGAGTAATCAAATTGAGCACAATTCTACCTACACCATCGATGCGCACGCGCATTATGGCCGATACTTCCGGGAGGGAGCAGACGCCTTAAGTAATTCGCTCATGAGCGCCACTGCTTCTGTGGTCGACCAGCGGGCCCATGCGGCCGGCATTCAATGGACGATTGTTTCGCCGCTTTCCGGGCTGCTCCCACGGGGAAAGGCCAATGCCGTGGAAGCGAATCGGGTTGCCATGAGTGAAGTTGAAGAAACCGATGGGTTGTTGCTTTATGCCATCGTAAACCCGCTGCAACCAAAGACCTTTGATCAGGCGAAGGAAATGGTAAAAGAAGCAAGGTGCGTTGGTATAAAAGTTCACCCAGAGGAACATCAGTATCCCATATGCGATCATGGCGACACTATTTTCCGGTTCACCTCGAAATTGAACGTACCGACGTTGGTGCATAGTGGGTGCCCCAACAGCCTTCCGGAAGATTTCCTGCCGTTTGCCGATAAATACCCTGAGGGTTCAATTATTCTCGCCCACCTCGGTAACGGCGCGGGAATGAAGAACCGACCCGACCTTCAAGTGCGCGCGATTGCCAAAGCGCGCCACGGAAATCTTTATACGGACACGTCGAGTTCGCGAAGCATCATGCCTGGACTCCTGGAGTGGGCGGTGGGGGAAATCGGCGCGGATCGCATCCTTTTCGGAACAGACACACCACTTTATTCCACCGGCATGCAAAAGGCACGCGTAGATGAAGCGGCAATTTCCGATCAAGATAAAAAACTCATTTTAAGAGAAAATGCGCGAAAGCTTTTTAACATAAACTAGAATCTAACTCAAAGAGAAGAGATTTATTAATCTATGGATATTAAATTGACAAAAGAGAATTTTATTGGCCCTTGGGCTGGTCTCCCGGTGGCATGGTCTGAGGACGATCAATTTGACGAAGCCGTCTACCGCTCGGATGTTGAGAAATGCTGCGGGCTTGGGATACCTGGAATCTACTCTGGCGGCACGACGGGCGAGTTTTACGCAACGGAGTTTGACGAGTTTACTGCAATCACCAAGGCAACCATAGAAACATGCCGGAAACATGCCACTCCAGTGATGATCGGAGTTTCTTCAACCTACACCGGTGGTGCAATCAAACGAGCTGAATTTGCTGCTTCCGCTGGCGCCCAAGCCATCCAGGTAGCGCTACCTTTTTGGATGGAAGTTCATGATACAGAAGTGGTTAAATTTTTCAAAGATGTTGCCAGAGCGGCCCCGGGATTGTCTCTTTCGATTTATGAGACTACCCGTGCAAAAAGGGTTCTAACGCTCGATGAACATCGTAAAATCAAAGAGGCAATTCCCAACTACCTGATGGTTAAAGCGAACGCTGATACCATTGGCACAACGCCAGAGGGCTGCCGGGGACTGACGGATTTGGGTATAAACGTTTTTGTCGACGAAGGGACCCATTGGCCAGAACTGGGTCCGCACGGCGCCTGCGGCTGCTGCAGCGCATTCGTCTATTATAATCCTAAATTGGTCCTTTCCATGTGGGAAGATCTGAAGAAAAAGGATTGGCCTGCAGTAACCAGCGGCAGTGAACGGATCAAGACTGTTTACGGATTTATTTTCAAAGAATTCGCCAACAAAGGTTATCTCGATTCCGCTCTGGACCGCTTTGGCGGCATCGCTGGTGGCGTTTTGAAAACAAGCCTTCACTGTCGGCGCCCTTATCCATCCTTAAGGCCGGAAGATGTTGTCAAACTTCGAAAATGGTACGCCGAAAATACCCCTTGGATGTTGGATAATTTACCGGCGATAACTGGAAATTCTTAAGCCCGTCTGCTTATGCTTATAATAAAGCCCGAAATTTGGCCTGCTCGACATCTCCAAAATGCTGAATGTCGTGCCGCATCATATTCTGCAAATGATCTTCCATAGCTTTTTTAGCCTTGGTTACCCGTTTCTGCTGAATAGCCGAAAAAATAACCTCATGCTCATTTTGTATTTCCATGCGCAAATTTTTTGTTTCCGCCGCTGACAGCATACCCCAAAATTCAGCATGACTTCCTTTCTCTACCAGGATCCCGTTCAAAAGTTGCAGTCGAAGGATTTCCTCCCGAATCAATTCATTCTTGGCGGCGGATATGATCGCCAGATGAAACCGGGCGTCTTCGTCCGCCAGCTTCAATACATCCGATTCCTTCGAGTTTTTGCTGATTACACGCTTGTTGAGCTGCCTTATTTTGTAGAGCGATGTTTGAATTTCCTCAAGCTCGGTTTCGGTGCGATACTTAGCCGCCATCCCAGTGCAAAACACTTCAAGAACCTGTCTTAATACGCACACTTCCTTGAACTCCTTCAAAGTCATGGACCGAACAATGGCGCCCATGCGTGGCCTGATTACAACCAGACCGTCACTCTCAAGCTGCCGCAAAGCATCGCGCACAGGCGTTCTGCTTACCCCGATCTCACCGGCAAGGCTTTTTGTGGAGAGGGGCGCTCCGGGCACCAACTCAGAGGAAAGTATTTTTTCACGGATGTATTTATACGCTATATCTGAGTTGACATATTCCATAAGATGCAAAACATACTTGTGTATACATAATAATGCAAGATGATTATTGCTCCCCGGCTGGGCCATATCTGATGCAAATTAAATAATATGGCAATACAAAATTTACTGATTATTGGCTGTGGAAGCATCGGGGAAAGGCACCTTCGATGTTTTCAAAAAACCGGCAGAGCCAAAGTAATAGCCTGCGACAACAATCTCGAATGCCTGAAGAAGATACAGAACCAATATCAGGTCGATATTTGTGAAAATTGGGATGCGGCTCTAAAAAACCCTCAAATTTCTGCTGTAGTAATTTCCACCCCGGCTCATCTCCATGTACCTATGGCCATTCGTGCCCTCGAGGAAGGCAAGCATGTGCTAATTGAAAAACCTCTTTCCACCAGCCTTAATCGTGTTGAGGATCTGATTAAACTGAGGGATCAAAACAATTTGACCGCGGTTGTGGCCTACGTATTGCATTTCATCCCGGCCGTTCAAGCTGTAAAAGATTTTCTGGATAAAGGCGAATTTGGAAAACCTTTTCATATCGTCGCATCGGGGGGACAGCATTTCCCCTTCTTCCGTCCTGCATACAGAGACACTTATTTTAATAACCATGAGACCGGAGGCGGCGTCATACAGGACGGACTCACTCATATTGTTAATGCAGTCGAATGGATGGCGGGCCCGTCCCACTCAATTTATTGTGATGCCAGCCATCAGGTCCTTGATGGCATAACGGTCGAAGATACCGCCAATATGCTGGGAAGAAACGGTGACACCCTCGTCAATTATTCTTACAATCTTTTTCAAGCGCCCGCTGAAACCACGATTACCGTCCATGCCGAAAGGGGAAGCATTAAAGCCGAATTTAAAAAGCAACGGTGGAGCATACTTCCTTTAAAAGATGAAGATTGGACACACTTCGAGGCCAAATTTGAGGAACGGGATTCACTTTTTATTTCACAAGCTAACGCATTTATCGATACGATCGAAGGCAAGAAAACAAGGATGGCAAGTCTGGAAGAAGCCATACAAACACAAAGAACGATCCTCGCCGCCCTGAAGTCTTTTAAAACCGGGACCAAACAATCGCCCTGAATACTGGTATATTTTTAATAACGATGAATCTTCGAAAAAGTAAATTACTCAAACATCTAAGAGAAGGAAAATCATCCTGTTGCATTAAGATTAATCTTTCTGATCCGCGCATCGTTGAAATTTGCGGACTTAGTGAAATGGATGCCGTTTGGTTATGCCAGGAACATGTCCCCAATGACTGGCTCAATCTGGAAAATCAGATCCGGGCGGCAAAACTCTACGACGTCGATACAATTGTGAGGGTTGGCAGCGGCGGTTACAGCGATTATATAAAACCGTTTGAAGTTGATGCAACCGGGATCATGGTGCCACATGTAAATACTGCCGATCAGGCGCGCCAAATTGTCAATCAAACCCGGTTTTATCCATTGGGAAGGCGGGCATTGGACGGCGGAAACGCGGATGGGCAATTTGCTCTGGCGCCCATGGAGGACTATATTCATAATTGCAATAACGAGCGTTTTATCATATTTCAAATCGAATCACCGGAAGCGGTTGAAAACGTGGAAGAGATAGCCGCTGTCGATGGATTTGATATTCTTCTGTTTGGTCCCGGAGACTACAGCCATCACCTGGGCAAACCCGGTGAAATCAACACTCCCGAAGTTAAACAGGCAGAAAAACGCGTCGTCGAGGCGGCCCTTAAATATAATAAGTATGCCATGGTGACGGCTCCCACGCAAAGTTTCGAAAAGTTATTGGAGGAGGGGTATCGGATATTCAATATCGGATCGGATGTTGTTGGAATGGCCCAACATATACGAAAACTACGAAATGAATTTGATTTAGCAGCGCAATCATTTCTTCCATCCAG
>JAJFLT010000143.1 GCA_021772555.1 Opitutales bacterium
GCCAACTCTCCATCAATTTTTCCAAATGGACAATTGGATACCTGATTATGGCCCTGGTCATGTTCCTGACACCCTATTTGACGGTTCCGGTGGACGAAGCCGAACCAACGACAAGCCCCGAATAACCGGTAGCGACGGAAAGCTTTCTCAGGCCGAAAATTCTTTTCCCAAGCCGAGTTTTTTTAAGCCGGTGCGGTAGGCGGTGGCCATGCGGTCACAGCGAATGTGGAATTCCTCGCTCAGGTCGAGGGGCAGTTCTTCGGGGCGCTGGTTTTCCACGATCGGCTTGTCTTCGGCCAAAATGCCCCGCTCCCAATTGAGCAAGTCTTCGGCCGGAATGTGGTGGTCGAAGTTCCGGGCAATAAAAAAGAATATGCGCACTTTTTTCCGTGAAACCGGCACGGCACTGTCGAATATGCAATGACTCTGTCCTTCGCCGTAACGAACGTTCAATCGGCAGGAGAATGGAAACGTGAGGTCGTAAACCATCCAGCGCTCGATGGTGCCATCGGTACTGTCGGCTTTTAATACAGAGTGGGTTGGATTGCTGGCCTGATAGGGATATTCGGCATGGAATCCGTGCTCATTTTTTTCCACCTCATACAAGGGCACTTCGGGACGCTCACGATTGCCGAAAGTTCCCACATGGATCCATGAAAAATGGCCCACATCGAGAAAATTCTCAATTTGCCGGCCAGCCGAAGAATTCCACTCCACCGGATCGATGTGCAAACGGCGAAATTTTTCATCTTCAGCCTCCGGCCAATCCGGTATGTCGGCAGCCGGTTGACCGGAAAGGCAGGTCCAGACAATTCCATACCTCTCGACCGATAAAAAGGTACTCAGGCAGAGTTTTTTGGGCACCGGCAAGTCGGGCTGGGCGGGAACCAGCGTGCATTTGCCATTTTTCCCATAACGAAAACCGTGGTAGGCGCAGACCAATTCGTCCCCTTCCTGCCAACCGAGGCTGAGTGGGGTTCCGCGGTGAATGCAAAGGTTTTTCGCCACCACCACTTCGCCGCCGGTCGTCCGGTAGGCGATCAAATCTTCATCCAAAAGAACACGGTTCAGCGGCTTGTCCTGAATCTCCTCGCTAAAGGCCAAGGGATACCAGTGATTGGACAACACGCGCCAATCCGATTCGTCAAAAGTGCAGTTCCGGGGTAAAGTTAATTTTGCAACGGCAGAGGGAGCGGATTGATCTATCATGCGGAATTTATCTTAACTGAATTTGCGTTGAGTCAATTAAATCAAGTTCGATTCAATTGAATCGAGCTGGGCCTGACAGGCATCCTTCTCCCCGCCATTCCAGAGGGCAATATTAAAACCATTGCGCGCGATCCGCACTAGTTCCGCTTTGCTGAATTTCACATCCTGGTAAAGAGCGTAATACTCTTCGCTGAGGGTATTGCCGAAAAAGAAAGGATCGTCTGAATTAATGGTCACAGAGACTCCTTTATCGTAGAGATGGCGGATGGGATGGGCGGACATCGATGGGATGCCTTCGACCGCCAATTTGACATTGCTGATAGGGCAGACATCGAGGGTTATTTTTTCGCGCACAAGCCGGTCCACCACGGCGGGATTTTCGACCGAACGAACACCGTGTTCAATACGGGTTATTTTCAGTTCGTCGAGCATTCTGTTGACGAAATCGGCGCCCATGAACTCACCCGCATGAGCTTTGTTGAATTTTCCGGCAGCGCGGGTGCGGGCCCATGTTTCCGGCACCCATGCCTCCACCGGCAGATCTTCGGGGCCATGCAGGTCGACCCCCGTGAGTTCCTCCCAATTATGGCAATCGTCGATCGCCTCTTTGACCACGCCATAATAGGCGTCATGGCTGATGCCCATGAAAACACGCACCTCCATGCCTTTGGGGGCGCCTTCCATAATGGCGCGGATCACTGTGGGCCCGTCTTCTTTTATGAATTCCAGTATCCCGGCGTGGAAACTTGTTTCAACATAACGCACATTTTGCTTCTGGCAATTGCCCAATATGATGGCAGTAGCTTCATGGTATCTTTCGGCCGAGGTGAATACATTTTTGGAATACTCGCGGTACATATCCATAAACGAGTAAAAAGTTTCGTAACGGTAGTCATCCGCCCAAAAAGGCGGCGGCGGCGAGAGCTTGGAAGGGTCGAACCGGCGCAGCATTTCCACCGGCAGCGATCCCTCCATATGAAGATGGGTTTCCGTTTTGGGCAAGCTCTGGACGAATTCCCGTAAATCAGAATCGGCTTGATAAGGCATGGTAATAGTAGTGTAGAACCTATCTCAAATTCTCGACTCTTCGCCGTCCGAGGCAAGAAAATAGCAATACGTGATAATACGTAAAATGTTGCCTGTCATCACCGTTATTTCGATTGCGCTCGTATTTCACAGCGAACGACGCTAAAGACTCAATCAATGAGCAAATCCAACTATAAATGGGTTACAATGGGCGATTTGAACGCCTTTTTTGCTCTCTTTTTCGACAATGTGGTCAATCTTTTCATCCTTGCCGAAATTCTCGTCAGTTTCGGTTTTCCGAGGGAATTCATTTACAACAGGATCATTCCCGGCACCGCTCTGGGCGTCTTGATCGGTGATTTGATTTATACCTGGCTGGCGTTCCGGCTGGCCAAAAAAACCGGGCGGAACGACATCACGGCGATGCCTCTGGGCATCGACATGCCCTCCACCGTGGGCATCGCCATCATCGTTCTGGGACCATCTTTTCTCGTCCTCAAGGAAAGTTTGGGTGATGTGGAACAGGCGGCCCTCTATTCCTGGTATATCGGCATTGGCACCATGCTCTGGATGGGGGTCATTAAAACGGTCTGCGCTTTCCTCGGCCCCTATATCCAAAGAACGGTTCCCTCCGCCGGGATGGTGGGTTCTATTGCCGGCATCGGCCTGGTCTGGTTGGGGGCGCAAGGGATTATCGGCGTCTATGAGCTACCTTTCGTCGGTCTGCTTTCCCTCGTCATTATCGTATTTACCCTCATTGGTCATTTCGATTTTCCATTTAGAATACCGGGAGCGGCTGCCGCAGTGCTGGTGGGTACCTTGGTCTATTACGGAATGGGCCTGAGCGGCGCTTTGGAGGGAATGAATCTGGCTTTCAATATTCCCGGGTTGGACGGGCTCGGCCTCCACCTGCCCGTGCCCCAAGCGGAGGGATTGAAGTCCATGTTCGGACAATCGTTGAACTTTCTGCCCATGGCGCTCCCCCTTTCCATTCTCGTCATCAGCGTGTCCATCAATATTGCGGAAGCCGCCCGCTTGATGGGTGATACCTACAATCCCCGAACCATTATTCTTACCGATGCCCTGGCTACTTTCGCCGCGGGCGTTTGCGGTGGGGTTGCCCAATCGACGCCTTATTTCGGCCACTCGGCCTACAAAAGAATGGGCGCCCGCGCCGGCTACACACTGGCTGCCGGCCTCGCCGTTGGTTTGGGCGGCATGTTCGGGCTGATCGGTTTTTTTGTCGATTTGATCCCTGGACCCGCCATCAAGCCCATCCTCATCTTCATCGGGTTCGATATGATCCGCCTGACCTTCAACCTGACACCGCCCCGGCACATCATGGCGGCGGTCTTCGCCATTGTTCCCTCCATTCTCAATTTCACCTATGTGAAATTGAAGAGCCTCTATGGCCACATGCAAGAGGCATTTTCCACCTTGCAAATGAACGCCGACTCCGCTCCCGGCCTGGTAGAAAAAAGCGCACCCCTGATATCTCCCGGCGGTGTAGACAGCTTGCTTCCGGCCCACTGGCTGAACGAGTTCCTCATAATGGGCATCCTCGGCCAGGGATTCATTCTCACCGCTATG
>JAJFLT010000144.1 GCA_021772555.1 Opitutales bacterium
GCAACGACGTGCTCGACGTTTTCCACGTCATGACGACGGCGGTTGACAATGCCCGCAAAGGCAACGGCCCAACTCTGCTGGAATGCAAGACCTACCGGCACCGGGGCCATTACGAGGGCGACATGGCCCACTACCGCCCGGAGGAAGAAGTTGCCTTCTGGATGGCCAAAGACCCCATCGAGAACTTTGGCCGGCGGCTCGTGGAAAGCTCTTTGATACGGGAGGAAGATTTTCAAGGAGTGGAAGATGAGATTGAAAAGCTCTTGCTCGAAGCGGCTGAATTTGCGGGCCAATCTCCGCATCCGGAACCAGCGGAAGCCCTCGAAAACGTGTTTGTGGAAAGCTATGGCGGGAGGGCCTTGCTATGAGTGAACCAACGTCTCGACGGATCAGTTATTCGCAGGCCCTCAATGAGGCGCTGAGCGAGGAAATGGAGCGGGATCCTTCAATCCTTATGCTCGGCGAGGATATCGCCGAAGCGGGCGGCGTCTTCGGCGTAACCAAGGGTCTCTATAAAAAATTCGGTGAAAATCGTGTGCTCGACACGCCCATTTCTGAACAGGGCCTGGTGGGCGCGGCCCTGGGCGCTTCTCTTCTCGGAGTGCCCACCATCACCGAAATCATGTTTGGCGACTTCGTCACCCTGGCCATGGACCAGTTGGTCAACCAGGCGGCTAAATTCCACTACATGACGGGGGGCCGCACGAGCGTTCCCATGTTGGTGCGTATGGTAACCGGCGCGTCCGGGGCGGCCGCGGCCCAGCATTCTCAAAGTCTGGAAGCCTGGTTCACCCAAACGCCGGGACTGAAAGTGGTCACCGCATCCACCCCTTATGAAGCGAAGGGTATCCTCAAAAGTGCCATTCGCGACCCCGATCCGGTCATGTTTTTCGAGCACAAACTACTCTACAACAGCAAGGGCGAAGTCCCCGATGGGGAATACACTTTGCCGCTGGGTGAGGGAACCGTTATGCGTGAGGGAACCGATGTCACCTTGGTGGCCTACCTCAACATGGTGCCCAAGGCCCTCCAGGCAGCGAAGAAACTCTCCCGCGAAGGAATTTCCGCGGAGGTCTGGAATCCCCGCAGCCTGGTCCCTTTCGACCGCGAGGGACTGGAAAAGACATTATCCAAAACGGGCCGTCTGGTCATCGTTCATGAAGCGCCCCGGCGTAATGGATTCGGGGCGGAAATCGCGGCCATCGCGGCGGAGGAATTTTTCCAGCACCTGAAAGCGCCCATTTGCCGATTGGGAGGGGCCAACACCCCCATTCCTTACGCTCCAGAAATGGAAAACCTGGTTATTCCGGGAGTGGAGAACATCATCGAAGCGGTGCGTAAAGTCCTTACTTAATACCTAACTTTGGAAGACTGATTATGGCGGAAACAGTAATACTACCCAAATGGGGCCTTACCATGGAGGAGGCCACCATTGTCGAATGGCTCGTGGAGGAGGATGAATCGGTCGAAAAAGGAGAAATAATCGCCGAGGTGGAGGCCGAAAAGGCCAATATCGAATTGCCCTCGCCCTGTTCCGGCGTGGTGGCCAAAATCCTGGTTGAGGATGGTGAGGTGGCCGCTGTCGGGGATCCCCTCATGCTTATCGCCTCTTCCGCGGAGGAGGCTACTTCCATCCGCGCCTGACTGCTAGAAGGATGAAAACGTATAAGATTCCCGTTTGCAATGGCGGCGAGAACATCGTTCATGACAGTTATTTCGATATAACGAATCCGGCCAACGGAGATATCGTCTCGCGCATTCCCAAAATGACGGAGGGCCATGTGGATCGGGCAGTTTCCGCCGCCACCGGAGCTATGGCCGGAACCGATTGGGCTCACGACGGTGTCCTGCGGGCCAAAGTCATGCTGCAATGGGCCGACAAACTGGAGGAAAACATCGCGCCCATCGCACGGCAACTGACTTTGGAAAACGGAAAATTGATCGGCGAGGCAACTTACGAAGTCAGCAGCCAGGTGGGCGTTATCCGCTACAATGCCGGACTGGCCCGCACCGTCAGTGGCCGCTCCCACTCTCTCGGTCGCGATTCCTTTGCCGTGGTGGCTCGGGAACCGATGGGCGTAATAGCCGTTATTTCTCCCTGGAACTGGCCCGTAACCTTGATGATCCGTGACCTCGCGCCAGCCTTGGCAGCCGGAAATGCCGCATTGGTCAAACCGGCCTCGCAGACGGCTGGGGTAAGCCTGGACGTACTGCGCCTGCTTCTGGAGGAAACCGACATTCCACCCGGCATCGTTCATCCCATAACCGGTTCGGGACGGTCTGCGGGACAGGCTATGGTGGTGCATCCGGGGATCGACATGATTGCCTTTACCGGGGACTGCTCCACCGGCCGCAACATTATGCGGGATGCCTCCCCCACCCTGAAAAAAGTGGCCCTCGAACTGGGAGGTAAATCGCCCATGGTGGTTTGCGCCGACGCCGATCTGGACAAGGCGGTTCCGACTTTGGTCAGCGCCATTTTCACGACCACCTCCGGCCAAATCTGCACCGCTCCCTCCCGTTTACTGGTTGAACGCTCCATTGAAGACGAACTATGCCGACGGCTAAAAGAAGCGATAGCCACCATCCGAATCGGGGACGGCCTGGACCGGGCATCCCAGATGGGCCCACTGACCACCAGGGATCAATACGAAAAGGTGCTCAAATTCACGGAAATGGGCCACCGGGAAGGCCATCTGGTGGCCGGAGGGGAACCGTTACCGGAGGATCTTCCAGCCAAAGGGAATTTCGTTGCCCCCGTCGCTTTTGCCAACCTACCCAACGATTCATCGCTCGACCGTGAGGAAATATTCGGACCCGTACTAATCATCAAGGCATTTGAGGGAGACGATGAAGCCATCGCCCTGGCGAATGATACGGAGTTCGGTTTGGCCTCGGCCGTATTTACGGAAAATGTGCACCGTGCCTGGCGCATTTCCCGCGCCATCAAAGCCGGCACGGTGTGGGTCAACACCTACAACCGCTTTTATCCCGAGGTCGAAGTGGGCGGCTACAAACAGAGTGGCATCGGGCGCATGGCCGGGCTCGATGGATTGCACGAATTCACCCAGACCAAGTTCATCAATTTCGACAGCATTCCGCCCCAGGGTTGACTCCGCCCCATGCGGGCGGCGATTTTGTCGTTGTCCGAACCGTTTTTGCCTGATTGGTTGGGGAAACTGTATTCGGTGCGAAGCGCCGCCATGAAGAATTAGGTATCGTGACTCTCGACATCGCCATTGTGTTTGCCGTGCTTCTCGTTTCGGTGGTGGTATTTGCGACGGACAAAGTGCGCCATGACGTCATCGGCCTGATCGTTATGGTGGTTTTGGGATTGTTCGGCGTTTTAAAACCGAAGGAGCTTCTGGCCGGTTTCGGTAATCAGGCAGTCGTCACCATCGGGGCCATGTTTGTTCTCAGCACGGCTCTTATGCGAACCGGAATGGTGGCTGCGCTGGGCGCGAAACTGACGAAATTTTCACGGGGCAGCCCCGCGCGTTTTCTCCTCCTGACGCTTTGTGCTGCCTGTTTCATGTCCGCATTCGTCAACAACACCCCCGTGGTGGTGGTATTCATCCCTGCCGTGCTGACGGTTTGCACCAAAATGGGCGAGAGCCCTTCCAAATTTCTCATGCCCATTTCCTTCGCTTCCATGCTGGGCGGTAGCTGCACCCTCATCGGAACTTCCTCCAACATACTGGTTTCCTCGCTTTCGGAAGGCGCCGGTCACGGGCCTCTGGGCATGTTCGAGTTTACGAAAGTTGGTCTTCTGGTGGTGGTTGCGGGAATGGCCTACCTGCTTCTTTTTTCCCGGCGATTTTTACCGGAGCGTGTTACCCTGGCCTCCAGCGCGCCCATCGATGCGATTAAAGAGTATGTCACCCAGGTGCGGGTGGGGAAGGAATCCCATTTGGTCGGTAAAATGCCCAAAGAGACGTTCCTCGGTTCGAGCGGAATTTCCATCGTTGAATTAATCCGTGGCGAAAGAATCCGACGGCTGGACAAAGAGGCCCTTTTGGAGGTCGGCGATGTCTTGCTGCTCAAGGGCGACGTCAATAAAATCCTCGAACTCGACCGACTGCACGAAATCAGCATCACCCCTGAATTGGCTCATCAGGAGGGTGATATCAAACGGGTTGAGATGTCGCTCTTCGAACTCATGATTGCGCCGGAATCGCCCCTCATCGGACGCACCTGCAAAAACGCCGGACTGCGCGCCCAGTTTGGGGTTTCCGTATTTGCCCTACAACGGAGAGGTCGCCACCACCAGAAGGAAATTGCCGATCTGGAATTGCGCATGGGCGATATCCTACTGGTGCGCGGGCCGATGGATTCTCTCGATCAACTCCGGCACAGCAACGCCTTCATCTTGCTCGAGGGCGTGCATGATGAAGTTTTGGAAAGACACAAAGCGCCGTTGGCTGTGGGTATCATAGTGGCCATTGTGGTTTTGGCCGCGCTCAGCGTATTTCCCATCAGCATCCTTTCCCTGGCCGGTGTGGCCCTCATCATTACCACACGGCTTTTGACCCCCCGGCAAGTTTACCGCTCCATTGACTGGACGGTTCTGGTGCTCATCGCGGGTATGATCGCTCTGGGCGACGCCATGGGTAAAACGGGTGCCCTCGATTTGGTTGCCAACCTGCTCCTGTCCTGGGTAGGTAGTCTGGGGGCTTATTTCACCTTGTGGATTTTTTATTTTATGACGGCGGCCCTCAGCCTGCTCATTTTAAACAAACCGGCGGCCGTCCTGATGGCCCCACTGGGAATGATTCTGGCCCAGCGCCTGGGGGTATCACCCATGACCTTCATCATGGCCGTGGCCTTCGCCGCGTCCACCGCCATGGCCACCCCCATGGGTTACCAGACCAACCTCCTCGTTTACGGACCGGGAGGTTACAATTATAAGGATTTCCTTAAATTCGGCCTCCCCCTCAATATCGGTGTGGGCGTTCTCATCTGCCTTCTCCTGCCCGTCTTCTGGCCCTTTTAAAGTTAGTTGGGTCTTTCCAATGGCTTTCCAATCCAGCATTGCGGAGGGAGGAATTGCCACTCGAGTTGGGGGAGCGGGGGCGGTTTGCCGGACCGAGAGAAAAGGATAAGCCGGTCCTGCGGACGCAGCTTGTCCGCCCAGGGACGAAGGGCGCGGAGGTCTTTATTCATCCGATAGGCACGGTAAACCTGCACGTCTTCCGGGTACATGTGGGCGGACTCCAGGCCGAGAACGTATCTCCAGGATTTTTGGGGGAAGAGATGAGAGAAATTGAAAAATACGCCCATGGTATTGGCGTAAACCAGGCCGTTTTCCCCCGGCAGCCAGTTTTGATAAGCGTTGCTTTTTTTCAAATAAGCATAGTCCAGCGTCGTATTGACGGACCAGCGATTATTCTGATTATGGCCCAAGGCCGTGAAAAAAGCCACACACAGCAAAAGGGAAAACACCAGCCTCCGCCACGCGGTATAGTTTACTCGAATTTCCAGCACTTTTTGCAATTCCAGGGCATACCAGAACACCATCGAGGGCATTCCCCAATCATACCAGAACCGGGCCACCTTCAGGCCTAATACCCAACAGGCAAGGCCCAGCAAAAATGCCGGATGGGTCAGGGAGACTCCCTTCCAATTCCGGATGAATAGCCGCATCAGCATGTGGACGGAGAAAAACAGGACGAGGGGAACACCCACCGGATTGGGGTGAAACTCACCGACCGGGTTCTGCAACGAATCGCTCTTGAAAATAACCCCGAGCAGGTTGTGGGCCTGATGCCACAGGTGTTCGAATGGATGCAATGTGATCAATGCCCCGACGAAAACTCCGATCGCCACCGCCCCGCCAAACCGGGCCGAAGCCCGCCAGTTTCCGCTCAGCAAGGTCGCTCCCACCGGCAAGGCCAGCAGGTACCAGGCGCCGTGCACCCAGGTTGCCCCCGCCGCCAACAAACCGATCGCGGCGAGCGTTACTCTCAACCGCCTTCCCTCCACCACCTGGGTCCAGAGCGCCCAAAAGGAGATCAGGGCGAACATGGTAAAACCGAAGGCGCGGCCTACCAACAGTCGATAGATAAAATCTATATCCAGGAGACCAAATAATAAAAACGAAGCCAGAAATGCCTCCGGCCTCCGAAAATAAAATAACGAAACCAGAGCGACCAACGACCACATCAGTACCACCGAAAAAAGCAGCACCCCTTCCGTTTCCAGAGAAAACAAGGTTTTCCCCACCGAGAGCAGAAAATGCCAGCCCGGTTGATAATGGCGGTCCAGGTTTACCTCTGGGCGAATGGCCAGGATTTCGTTCCACGATTTGCCCGAAGCCACTTTGGCCGAGATAGCCAGGGAGTCGTCCATGGGCGCATACCCATGCCCGATAATGCGAAAGGGCAGAAAAAATACGACCGCCACACCCAACATGAGAACGGCCAACGGGATCCGGTGGGACAGCCATGCGACCGAAAACTGACCCTCTTGTTTCCCCTCCGCTTTCCCTATGTGCGACATCGATCCAACGCTATTTTTCAGGCTTCGCAGCGCAATATCAAAAACGAGGAGCGTTAATTCACTTGTCATTCACCCTTACGATGCGACAATTGCAACCGTCTTGGAGGCGAACCGGTCCGGGTTGCTCCCGGCCCCACAGGAGTGTTCTATGGTTTTTACCAGGAGTCCCTTTTTCAGAATTCTATTTCTTCTCAACCTGCTGGTTTTCGCCATCCTGGCCTGGCCGGAAAACGGCGCTACCCTCCTGTTTCTTTGGCCCTGGACGTGGATTTTTCAATTGGCTTTGGGCCTGACCCTGCTGGCGGCTGTGGCAGGTTATTTTTTTGATGGGGAACAGGTATTCCGGCCTCATTCGAAATTCGGTCCGGCTGTTATTCTTCTCCTGGTGGCTTTTGTCACTTCCTGTTTCTTATCAAAATTTTCCGGCCGGGCCACTTTAAGCCTCATAGTTCCGGTTTCCGCCCTCTGCCTCGGCTATACAACGCATTGTCTTGTGCGCAATTCGGAACGGCCGGAAAATACGGCTGCGATCCTCTTTCAGGCGCTCGGAATGATCGCCCTTTTGGTTTATTTGCGCAGCCTCGCACTCTGGATTTTGACAACAGTATGGGGTCCCGAAAGCGAGATCGCAGCCACCGTCAACGCACTGGCCGGATACTCGTTCGATACGGCCGGGTTTTGGAACGAAGCCAATCCCCACCCTTTCGGCCATCCCAATTACACGGCCGGGTTTTCTCTTTTGACCCTGCCGTTGGTTGTCTCGCTGAGTATTATGAACAGTGGGCGAAAACGTATGTTCTGGGGCATGGTTTCAATTCTAGGACTAGGCGTGTTACTGAGTAGTGGCAGCCGGGCGGGAACCGGCGGGGCGGCTTTCGCGTTACTGGGTGGGGCCATTTTTTATTTAAAAGGAAAGACCAATACCCGACGGCGACTAAACCTGGGAATAGCCGGTGCTATCATTTTGGCGGGCTTGCTGGTTTTCGCCCAACCCCGATTGCGATCCACCATCGGGGATTTCATGAGTGGCAAAGGCTTGCAGAGCGGCGACCATGAGCGCTTGAACCTTTTCGTCACGGGGCTGCAAATGGGCATGGAGCATCCCTTTTTGGGGAATGGTCCGGGCACCACACCGATCTATTACCCGGCATTCTGGAATGGGTCCGGCAACCTCTCCAACTCCTATCAGCTTCATTGCATGCCACTTCAGGTTTGGGCCGATTTCGGGGCGTTGGCTCTTCTCGCGGGTGCGGGATTGCTGTTTGCCTTCTTTTATTCCTGGCGGAAGATCAGCCTCGATCCGGCCTATGTGGAAAGGAAAAACAAACTTCTTCTCGTCATCCACGGAACCGGTCTTGGCATCGTGGCCTACCTGGTGTTTTCCCTAACCGATTACCAACTCGATATTTATTTTGTCTCCGGAATGCTGGCCATATATGGCGGTTTGTTTTCAGCCTTGAATCAACGGGCATTGACTCAGAAAAAGAAAGCGGAGTTTCCGAATTCCCAAAAATTTATCAAGATTACGACCAGCCTTGTGCTATTGATTCTTTGCGCCGCTTTTGGGTGGAAACAATACGGCCTTTTGCAAGCGCGCAACGGCCTGCGATCCGCCTCAATTGCATTTCACAACAATGATGGGCAGGCCTTTCTTGATACCATAGACAAGTCTGAAAAGTGGGCTTCCGAAGAGCCCTATTTCTACAATTATCTCGGTTGGCTGGCCGCCGAAGCCCGGCAACGAGGTCAATCTTTACTGCCGGAAAAAATCCTTTTCCATACGGCGAATGATCTTTGGCAGCGCTCACTGACCCTTTTTGAAAACCAGGAATTTTGCCATTACAGTCTTGGGTGGCTTCATCTGGATTCCAATCCTGAGCAAGCGGCATTTCATTTTCGCCGAGCCGCAAACATAAATCCGGGCAAACGCGGTGTTTATTTTGGGCTCGCCCTGGCGCTCAAAAAACAGGGCATGACCGCGGCTGCCCACAACGCCCTGGCCCTCGAGTGTTTGTCACAGCCTCAATTCGCCACCTTTTCGCTCTGGGACAGCCCGAATTTCAAGTCTGTTTTACCCACCGTGAAATCCCGTCTTTGGAAATATTATGAAAGCATGAAGAGCAGAAAAGAGGTTCGCGCAAAACACCTTCAAAATTTGCGCGAGACCGAGGCCCTGACGCGCTGGTGGTGGGGTGAACCCTTTGACCCTGAAGCCTTGACCGCCTCTCCCAAAAGTCATGTTCGCTGGTGGGGCCAGATCCTGCAAGATAAGGAGATGGGAGAACCCGAATTTTGGGATTCCCTCTCGATGCGTGCGCCCATCGTTTTGACCTACCTCGCCTGGAAGTATCCCGAAGATGGGGGCAAATTTCTTCAAGCCGCCAAATTCCTCGCCTTGGGCCAAGATTTGACCGAAAATGAAAGCGATTACCTATTGTCCTACCTGGTCCAACCGGGGAAATCGTTTCCCCAATTACTGCTCGAATCCAAGCGTGAAACCGCCCTGCCCCTCAATGTTTACCGCAACACGCGACTTGCCTTTGGTCTGATGGGGCACAATCTTGATGGGCCAAATCCCGGCGATTTTTTCATTTACGAGCAGAATCTGCTCCTCAAAATCACCCAAGTATGGCTCTTCCCGCAGAGAGGTTACCTGCCCGGTAGCCAGATGAGGCGATTTCTGGAGGAGCTACCCAACAATTAACCACACAATGGAAATAAAGTCATCAAAGGCGCGTCTGACCCTTTTTGCGGGAATCGGCCTGGCCTCTTTTGTGATTGGACAGTGGCTTATTTCCGCTCAAGCCGCGGCCTATCTGGTCAAAAACTTTTCCTACTGGTCATTGCTCATAACCTTTCTCTGGTTTTGCGGACATCTCATCCAGCTTTTAATGCGGAAGCTACGCGCTAATTCCCTTTTCGGCTTGTTACTGAATATCAATTGGGGCGCCGTGGCAGCCGTTATCCTGGGCTCAATGGTTTTACAGTTGCACGACGAGCGCGGCTTCAAAGTTATCGAAGACGAAGTCGTTCTGGCCAACCTTTCCCACCATATGCACTTCGCGCGCGAGGCCGCCGTCCCGGAGCGTGGGCACAACATTCTGGGGGTTTACCGGACCTTCGATTCCCATGTCGATAAACGCCAGTTGCTCTTTCCTTTCGTGGTTAGTGTTTTACATGATCTGACAGGCTATCGCGCCGAAAACGGATTCTGGCTGAACTTTATTTTAACGCCTCTGCTCCTGGTTCTATTTTATCAATTGGGGCGAAAAATCGGCGGAATGGCTTGTGGACTCACGGCCATCTTGCTGGCCGTTTCGACGCCTGTTCTGGCCCAGGCAAGTGTCGGCGGCGGGGCTGAACTGCTCAACTTGGTCCTGCTCTTATCGAGTATCATGTTCTCCTATCGATACCTGCAAAATCCGAACAAGGAAACGCTTACCATTCTTTGTTTGAGCGGCGTTCTTTTCTCCCATACCCGATATGAATCACCGCTTTACCTCCTTGCTCTCGGTGGCGTCGTAATCCTCGGCTGGTGGCGGCAGAACAAGGTTCTTACCAGTTCCGCACTTTTCCTCAGTCCCATTCTGATGATTCCCTATCTTTGGGTTAGCAAAGCGTTTGGGGCGCAACAGCAATACTGGCAGTTGGATAATGAAGCGGGCATTTCCCGGCCATTCGGCAGTGAATTCGTGACCGAAAACTTCAGCCGTTTCAGAGAGCATTTTTTCGACCTAACCGTTAACCAACCCAATAACTTTCTTTTGGGGACCCTGGGATTGGTATGCATCATCGCTTTCGGATTGAGCTTTTTGCGAAATTTAAACAAACTGAATCGTGTTGAAGCATTGCAGGCGGCCCTGGGTCTTTACCTGGCTCCGTTTGCCCTTTATCTCGGACTGCTCCTTTTTTATGGCCACAGCAGCATCGACCGGCAAACCGCCAGCCGGCTTTTGATACCGTTATACCTGCCGTTGCTCTACGGGTCTCTTTTGGTTTTCTTCAATGAACGAGCAAATTCCTGGTTGCGGCGGGGGTTTATAGCCCTGGCCATTTTGCAGGCAATAGCCGTTATCCCGACGCTTTCCCGTCATGTTTACAGCGACCGTTACACTCCCGCCGGAGAAGTGGCCTGGGCTCGTCAATTCATAGCCGAAAACAAGGGCCGGGACTACCTTATGATGGCCACCTACAATACTCTATGGATCGCTCATAACGAAGAGAGCATATCCATAGAAAGGGCCAACCTGCGGAAACCCCAACTGGATTTGCAAGCGCTCCTGCAACCGGAAAAAGAGATACTGGTTTTTCAACAATTGGAAATGAATCCCATAACCGGTGTAATGAAATCGCGCGATCCCGTTCCATTGAGCAAGGATTTCATCTTGGAACCACTGGAGCGCAAATCCCTCACCTTGTGGGATTATCTTCAAATCAGCCGCGTTGAATATATCCGTTTACAGCCGGATGAAAAAATACCCCTTCCCGATACCGAAACCGACCCAACCGGCCAGACAAATAATACCTTCCGCTTCTGGCTCGAAAACCTGCCTTGAGGCTTATGTTTCGTTCAGCCGTGGAAACGGAGTTTGCGGAGACCGAACCAGGTCATTTTGAGAAGGATGAGGCCGTGGCGAAAACGGGAAATGTTGGTTTCGCCGTAGGTGCGGTCGCGGTAGCGTACCGGGACGTCGCGGATTTTCAGGTCGAGCAGGGCGGAGCCGAAAAGCAAATTGAAATCACCGAAGGGATCGAAGTCGCCAAACTCTTCGATGCGTTTTAAAAGCCTTTGATAATCGGTGCGGAGGAGCATTTTGGTGCCGCAGAGGCTGTCCTTGATCGGTTGACGCAACACAGCGGAAAGAGCGACGGCGAAGAATTTGTTGCCCAGGAAATTGAGGAAGCGCATGGCCTGTTTTTCCATGGGGTAAACGAGGCGGCTGCCGTTGGCGAATTCCGCGTTTCCGCTGGCAATGGCATCGTAAAATTTTGGCAGGTCCTCCGGCGGTGCGGTAAGGTCTCCGTCCTGGATGACGAGCACATCACCCCGCGCGATGTGGAACCCGGTGAATACGGCATTCCATTTGCCCTTGCCGGGCTGCTGGCAACAGGAGACTTTGTGGGGACCATCATAGTTGGCGGTTTCCCGCTGGATGACATCCCAAGTGTCGTCCGTGCTGTTGCCCTCCACAAAGATGATTTCAGTGCCCTTGCCCAGGACGGGAATACGTTCGAGGGCGGCCCGAATGTTCCCGGATTCATTGCGGGCGGGAACGACCACCGAGCAGGATATATCCGTTTCCAGAACGGGTTTTGATTTCGGGCGAGCCACGATAAAGAGGGTGGCCCCGAAATGCCGAAAGAAGGGAAGGCGTACCAGAAAACGGTTAAAGAATCCTCCGATCAGCGGGATGTGAAAAGGCAGCATTTGCTCCGTGCTGGT
>JAJFLT010000145.1 GCA_021772555.1 Opitutales bacterium
GATTGAGTGGAGAGGATTGCCTGGTGGTGGAGGACAGCCGTAATGGACTTCTCGCGGCCAAAGGCGCCGGTATGCACTGCCTCGTAACGATCAGCGCCTACACAGGCATGGAAGACTTTTGCGAAGCCGACCATATAGTCCCGGAACTGGGCGACCCCCCCGCCCAAACCATAACGTTAGCCGAAATTCAAACAAAAGTGGAACGCGCCCTATCTCGCTCTTGATTAAGGGCGACGAATATACATGTTGGATAATAAGCATTTTCAAGAAACGATTCGAAATGCAAATTTCGTTTTCAGCCACATCAAAACCAAATTCACAAATAATCCAGGAGTAACTTTTCAAAATGAATATAATTACAATTAATAATAAGACCGCATTGTTCGTTAAGGCATGTTTGATCCTATTAATCTCAAGTGTTTATGCGAATGGACAGGAGGTGTGGTACAAGGGCAACACGCATGCCCATACCGTGCTTTGTGGGCACGCTGATTCGAGTCCCGATGCGGTTGCCAAATGGTACTATGACCACGGCTACAATTTTCTTGTTTTGAGCGAGCATAATATCTTTATCGATCCCTCAACGGTGAATCTTCCGAAAAAAGGGCGTGAAGACTTCATCCTCATACCGGGTGAGGAAATTACCGGTCACAATCATGTCCACAGCACGGCGGTTAATATTCCGAAACTTATCGATTGGACATACGAAAATGAGAGTGTGAGTGCGATCATACAAAATCATCTTGATAACATCAAGGCTCTGGGCGGCGAGCATATCCTCAATCATCCAACCTACCGCTACTCCGTCACTGCCGAGGATATGAAACAGGTTAAGGGCTTGCACTTGTTTGAACTGCATAACGGGCATCCAAATACCGTTCGGCACACCCACGAAGTGGATGAGGGTTATGTCACCACAGAAGATATGTGGGACGACATGCTGACTTTCGGTCTCGTTGTCTATGGGGTTTCTTCGGACGATACTCATACGCTCAAGGAATGGGAATCCGATGCGAGCAATCCGGGACGCGGCTGGGTAATGGTTCGATCCGATGAATTGACGCCGGAGAGTATCACTAAAGAAATGCGGGCCGGAAATTTCTATGCCACCAATGGTGTTATTCTCAGCCGAGTCGATATTTCAAAGGAAAAATATTCTGTCGAAGTTGATCGCGATGCTACTCTGGAGGAATTAAATTCTCCCTACCTCATGGGGCGAAAACTTCCCGAAGCCACGGGAGGATTCGCGATCGAATTCATCGGTCCAGAGGGCAACACGGTCAAACACGTCCATGGGACCAAGGGAACCCTTTCTCTTCAACCGGATAATGCCTACATTCGTTGCCGGGTCTCCTATACGCGCCGCACGACCCATGGGTTTGAACAGTTTTTTGCCTGGACGCAGCCCGCCTTTTCGGATGATCGGTTGGCCAGGGTACAAACCGAAGACCGCGAATATTTCGGCAAATAAGATAATCAGGAATTCCTGAATACGCCTTCAGATCCTTTACTTACAAAATTTGTAATATTGGTTGACAGGTGCTCAAATTGGATAATATATTCTAAATAAGAATATATTTTGGATATAATATCCACAGTTAATTCAAGGAATATTTCTGAAATAAAGCGGTGAGCAAGAATTCCCATCCAGCCAAATTGAGCCCCGATCCGGATTCCGGACTGGAGGGCGGGGAAATATCGCTACAGGATTGTTCCTTTCCACTTCGTTTCAGCATTTTGCGCAACTCCCTGACCGAGGCTGAAAGAAAAGTGGGTGATTACTTTCTTAAAAACCCGAAAGCCGCCTACCTGTCCATCACCGAGGTCGCGCAGGACAGTGCCCTCGGTTATGGCAGCATCATCCGGTTTTGCCGCAAAATCGGCTGCGCGGGGTTCCAAGATTTCAAGGTCCTCCTGGCCCAGGAATTGAGCGCTTTTCAGGAAGCGCCGAAAGGGAAAGATGCGGATCTGATCACCGACTACGGGGAAAAACTCAAATCCGATTTATTGAATACGATTCAGTTACTTGACCGGAAAGCCCTGCAAAAGATCGCCCGTCTGCTCTGCCAAACCCGATTCATCCTCATCTCCGGAATAGCCGGATCAGCGGCTTTGGCCCATGGTTTCAATTATCGTTTGAGCCGGGTGGGAATCTGTTCGGCGGTTGATTGCGAAGGCTACACCATGGCCATTCGAGCAGCTGCTTTGGAACCAGGGGACATCTTCTTTGCCATCAGTTTTTCCGGATCGACAAAAGATTTACTCGGTTCTGTTGAAATTGCCAAGGAAAGGGGCGCAAAAATCATTGCCTTAACCAATTTCATTCAGTCGCCGCTGGTGGATTTGGCCGATTACAGCCTCTTTGGGGCAACCGACCGCGATCCCTTTTCCTGCGAGGTATTTTCCAATGTGACGAGGGATTTTGTACTCGATCTTCTCTTTGTCCAAATATGCGAAATCCATCCGCAAGCCCATGAGACCATCCAACGAACTTTTGAAGCGATTTCCGGGCGGCGAATTTGAGATAGGTTCTAACAATAATAAACACTCCGAAAAGTATGTCCGATCGCCCAAAACCCGGTTTCCGCTCAGCCTAATTGCGGGACTAATTTTAAGACGTTAACAGGAAAGGGAATAAAAGCAGATGTTATGAAGGAAGAAAAAAAGAATCATAAATCAAAAAATCGGGAGCCGCTTTTGAAACGGAAAACCGCGATTTCCTACAAGACGGAGGAAAAAACGGTCTTGCGTGGTTATAATTTAAGCGACTTGGCGGAAGAAGGTTACTCATTTTGTGACGCTATGTATGTCTTGCTTCAGGGCAGGATTCCAACCGAACCGGAGGAAAAAATGCTCAAATACGAGATGGGTGAATTTATGGAGCACTCCATGTCGCCCTCGGCCGCCTCCTCCATAGCTGTTATGGCCGGGCGACCCAATCTGCCAGCTGCCGTCGCCGCCGCCGTGATGACATTCGGAAGCGCCCACGGTCCCGGAGCGGCCCATGGATACATGATGAACAAATACCTGGAGCGCGCCCGCCAAGAGGGAATATCCATCGATGAAATGGCCAAAATTCTGGTCGATGAATACATCGACAATGACGTGCCCGTTATGGGCATGGGCCAGCCACAACACCGCGACGGCGATCCCCGGGCGGAACCCACTCACCTAAAACAGGAAGAGTTGGAGATCGACGGCATTTACCTCGAGTTTCAGCGGGCGATTGAAAAGCATTTTCACGCCAGGAGAAAAAAAGAGGAGCGCTCTTATGTGCCCGTCAACTGCGTGGGTGCGGGTAACACGGCCCTCTGCGATATCGGATTTTCCCCCAACGCGGCCTGGTGCATCGGCAGCGTGGTTCGCGGCTACAGCTGCGCCGCCCACGCCATTTACACCTTGAAGAAAGGCCGGGCCTGGGCGGCCTCCAGAAACGAACCCATGGTGCAGATGCTGGACCTTTCCATGATTAATTATATCGGGCCTGAAGATCGTCCGGTGCCGACTCAGGAAGAGCGGCAAGAATATGCCACAAAACAAAAAGAAGACGGAGATTACAAAAAATGGGTAATTTAAGTGCGAAAAAAATAGGCAATCTCTCCGATCCGAAATTGCCCTATGATTACATGAATCGGGAATGTGGCACAGTGCCGTTGGACGCCAACCGCCCACCCTTTCAATGGGTATCGGAAGTGGCCTATAAAAACATTCACCGAATCGTTTCCCGTGGTTACGATACGACCGAAATGGTCGAGCAAGGTTATGGTGTGGTTGACCTTCTCTTCGTCGATTTCCAGGCCAGAATTCCGACTCTGGAGGAGGAGAAGATGTTGAACTACATTTTGATTCTTTCACTCGAGGATGGCCTTTCCATGCCGGCAGTCATGTCGAGATTGGTGGCCAAATCGAAAACCTTTCTGACCCAGGCCTGCGGCAGTTCCATCCTCGCCTTCGGGCATGCCTACGGGGCTTATTCGGCTTTCGGCGATATGCTCGCCGAATACCTGATACGGTCTCGAAAAGAGGGTTTGTCGAAATCCGAGATGGTGGAAATACTTGTTCAAGAACGCTCGCCGGGCGATGTATTGGGAATCTCAGATCTGATGCTGGAAGATCCCGCCGCCAAGCGATTATTGGCCAGGGCGGAAAAACTGGGAGTGGCCGGGGAGCATATCGCCTTTTTGCATGAAATCGTAAAGTCCGCCCAGGAAAAGGGAGAATCACCGATCGATGTGGACCTGCTTGGCGCCATCGGGGCAACCATGATGGATCTCGGCTTCACCCCTGAAGCCACCTGGACCATTATCGCGGTTACGCGATCCTTTGGGGCGGGGGCCCATTTCATCGAGGAAATCGAGCGCGAGGATTTTTCCCGTCTGGGTGAAACACTGACTCCAAAGGAGTATTACGATGGTCCCGAGGATCGCCCGGTGCCGCCGCTGGCGGATCGTCACAAAACCGCCCAGCCCGCCCAGAACCACACTCTCGAGTCTTGGAGGGAGTCATTTGATAAAAGAAAACAGCTTCGTGGAAGTGGATTCTCCATTGTGGAGGAAATTGAAGATCCTACAAAAAAAAGAGGTTAAAAGAAACGATGAAAGAAATAGATATTATTGAGGAAATGTATGCCAGAGCCCGCAAAGCTTTTCGAGAGGTCGAATTCTGGCCTCAGGAAAAAGTCGACGAAATGGTGGCCGCGGCCGGGTGGGAATGGCAAAAGGAAGAAAACCGCAAGACACTGGCCAAATTGGCGGTGGAAGAATCCCGGGGCATCGGTATTTACGAGGATAAGGTGGCCAAAATTCGCACCAAGGTATGCGGAACTCTGCGGGATCAATTAGGCGCAAAAACATGCGGATTGGTCAAAGAGGATAAAGCGAAAGGACTGAAGATTTTCGCCAAACCGATGGGAGTGGTGGCGGATGTAGTTCCCTGCACCAACCCGGAATCGACTGTTTGCTGTGTCGGCCTGAGCCTCTTAAAAACGCGCAATGCCATGATCGTTTCCCCGCATCCGCGAACTCCGAAAAGTTCCTGGCAGACGGTGGAGTTCGGGAGGAAAGCGCTGCGCAAAGTAGGCGCACCGGAGGATCTACTGCAATGCATTCAGCAACCGAGCCACGAAATGACCCGTGAATTGATGTCTCAATGCGATTTTGCCGTGGCAACGGGGGGAGCGGCTCTCGTCCGGGTTGTTTACGAGGCGGGTAAACCATGCCACACGGTGGGCGCCGGGAACGTCGTTTCCATTATCGATAACACGGTCGATCTCAGAGATACGGCTGCTAAAATCGTCAAATCCAAGGCCGCCAACAATGCAGCCTCTTGTTCCTCGGAAAACGCTGTTGCGATCGAAGAGAACATTTACGATGAAATGATGGAGGCATTGCAAAAAGAGGGCTGCTACCTGTGCACGAGCGAGGAACGTGAAAGGCTGAGAGAGTATTACTGGCCCGACGGCAAGCATCTCAACCGGGAGGTAGTGGCCAAGCCGGCCAGTTTTATTGCCGAAAAAGTGGGCATCGATATTCCCGCGGGCACACGTGTAATCATGGTAATCGGCATCAAACCGGGCCCGGAAGACCGTTTTTCAGGCGAAAAGATATCCCCGGTTTTAACGGTATGGAAATGGCAGGATTTCAGTGAGATAGTCGAGCGGGTAAAAGAAATTCTCCAGTTTTCCGGAGCGGGACATTCCGTTTCGCTGCACAGCAAACTGGAAGAGCGTCAAGACGAGCTGGCGCTGAAAGTCAATGTCGGCCGCGTCATCTGCAACATGGGCCATACGGCCGGAAACAGTGGCGGCTGGGGCAGCGGCATCCCAACCACAGACAGCCTTGGATGCGGTTCCTGGGCCGGCAACATGACTTCGGATAATATCGATTGGCAGCATTTCCTCAATTACACTTGGGTGTCCACTCCGATCCCTGAACGCATCCCGACAGATGTGGAATTATTCGGTAATTATCTTAAAAAATGGGGCTCCGGCTGAACCGAAATCCCGATGACCATTAAGCTGTTCTCAATCGACCGTTAATTGTAAAAAATAACGGTGGAATCCGAATAGCGAAAAAATGCTCTCTTTTCGGCCGGTTGGTCGAAAAAGAACATCCAACCCTGACCATCAAAGAAATAGAGGTTTGGATAGAACGAGCTATTGGTGTAAACCCAGGATTCGATTTCTGGATCGTATAAGAAAATATTCGCGCGATCGGATTGCGGCGAAATGTAAATGAATTTGTGCCGCGGGTGAAAAATCCAGGGTTCGGAGGTGATGTTGTAAGGGCCGAACCAAGGGGACTGGAACCAATCCTCCAGCTCGAAAATGGGATCACAGGCGCCTCCCAGCGGTATGATTTCTTCGCGTGCTACGGTCTCGCTTCCAATTAACATTACCTTGTCGAATCCGAGGATTTCGTTGCCCTCGCCGGAGGTAGCTCGCAGGACGATTCGTAGTTGCAAAGTGTTCCCGAACGCGCTGACGGGAAATGACCATTCAGTGAACGCGCCGGTAATCGGAATTCCATCTGGAGAAATCAAAGGACCATTTTCGCTGTCGGACTGTATACGACCGATCTCTTGAAATGGCCCATCGTCGATGCTCACCTCGATTCCAATCTTGTCTCCACCCGACCGGGAGATATCGAAACCGCCGGGATTGGAAGCGGCTACCTGAAGTGCCACCCTCATTCCAGCTTGGCCAGCGATCGAAACCGGATCAAAAACCACTGCCCCTTTTCCTGAAGAACTGAGTGAACCGTCTCCGTCGTTAAAAGTTATATGGCCCGGTTGTCCGTCGATATTTTCGGCGGAAAAGTACCAGTTTCCGTCGGGATCTGTAAAGCCGCCATCGGTGGAAGAACGATGAAGATAGGCATTGGATACCGCTCTTGCATCTCCGAAAATATTGTAGCGCGTCCCATCGCCATCGGTCTCGAAAGATTCCTCTAACAACAGCGTCGGGGGGCCGATTACCTCGATTTGGCGAATGACGGGCGGAGCAGGTGAAAACACTTCGTTTCCAATTTGATTAGCGGTAAGGTTAGCAGTACCTATGCCGGTAATTGTGACCGTGGAACCGGAGACGGTGGCAACATCCGGATTGGAGCTGGCAATGGATATAGGCAGGCCGGTTGCGTTTCCCCTCATTTTGAGATCCGCAATAAAGCCATGGTGGTCGGAAATAACGGATGTCGCCTGTTGCTCGGGAAATGCATTCACACCCGCCGCAATGCTGGGATGCGGCGATGGCATGGTGGTTGATGCATCATTCTGGGCTTGGTAAACCTCGACCCCAGTAGCTATGAATTCGCTTTCTTCATGCACAACCCAATCGATCCGTTTAGTACTCAATCCAAAGGCATTTTGTCGGGTATGAAGAGATCCGGGGCCGGGCCCAAATCCAAGTGAGGGGACCGCGCCGGAACTGACCGCCGAATCCGTCAAACCAATGTCCCAAAGCGGTTTGAGCTGCAGGGTGCCATCCGGCATAGTATGTTGTGGTTCCACATTGAGGTCACCGATCAGGATAACCGGATTGCTGGCCGCGGCGAGAGCTGGAGCGGCATTGCGCTCACTGTACTGGATGGATCCATCAGCCGGTTCAGGAAGATCGACATCGAAATGGGCGGTAAAAACATCGATCGTTCGAGAACCGTTGGTCAAAGTCGTTTTAATCATCGACTTGATATCGCTGCCAAGACTTGTGAAATGGATGGTTGGATCGCCCACCAGAGTCCAAGGAGAGCGGTAAAAGGTGGCCACCCCCCACCAGTCTCCCCCGGAGGAACTCGTCAACCCGATATTATGGGTCCAAAATTGATAATCCCAGACATTCTCTCCCTCCAAGGTGTTGAGGGTGGTCTTTATGATTTCGGATTGCTCGGAATCTCTTCTGCCGACGCGGCCATCATTAACGGTCGATTGTCCGCCGATGACCTCCTGAAGACCAAATATATCCAGGTTTTGTTGAAAAATACGCTCGCCGATTTCCGGGATGATAAGCGGCCAAAGTTCCGGTAAAGTGTATTGGGTGGAAATGCCGCCGGAACTTGCGGAGGCATATCCTCCGATTCCGGTATGAATGTTGAAACTCATAACCCTGATGGCGTCCCCCTCAAAATCAAAACTCTCCGCTTCGAGTTCGAAATCGGGGTCGTCAACGCAATATCGCGACTGCGGGTCAAAAATCACGGTTTGGGATTTCTGTGAGAAAGCCATCGGGATGGCCGTTAAAAAGAAAAGCAGTGTTAACGCTCGAGCTTTTATACACTCATTCAGATATAGGGTCATGACAAACTCCGGAAAAATTAAGTGACAGGAAATGAATCAAAATTGATTAATTAAGGAAGGTACTTTCGAATCACCGAGTACCACACTTTATAACCGTTTCCATTTAGGTGCAAGCCCTCCCCGGTAAGATTCTTGTGAAGGGAGCCACCGTCATCTTTAAAGTGGGGAACCAGGTCGACCCAGTTGACGCCTGTTGAATCAGCCAGAGCCACAAGTTCTCTATTCAGCTGATCGATCGTCGCATTATTGCGAACACCCCAGATGCCATCCCAAACGGGAAGAACACTCTGCAGATAAATCTCCGTGGAGGGACTCTTTTCTTTTATCAATTCAAGAATTTCTCTTATTTTATCCCGAACTTCGGTGACGGATTTTTCCCGGTTCAGGTCGTTAGTCCCAATCATTAGAAAAACCTTCACCGGTTTGCCCGCAGTGACTTCATCGAGTCGCTTCATAACACCCCAGGCGGTATCGCCGGAGATTCCACGGTTGGTAATCTGCTCTAATCCGGTCAACTCTCGCCATTCGCAGCCATCGGTTATGCTGTCTCCGAGAAAACAGATTTCGCCCTCAGGATTGAGTAGGCTACGGAATAGGGAGACCCTGTGCTTCCAGTATCCTGAAAATTCTGTGATGTTATTCGCCCCAAATCCGGAATGGGAAATGAAAATCGGCAGGGTTAATGCCAACAAAATGAACTTTAATTTAGCCATGCTTTTTCAATAAAAAGGGAATGGCGGGCATGCACACTGCATGCCCGCCATTATTGTCGCATACCAATATTCCCTATCGATTCTTAATTGACTGGCAGTCCTGCTGGAATGCTAAACAAACTACCATCGTCGAGCCTCTGGAAAAACCTACTGCCCGGTGTGTTGTCACCGAAGGTGAATATCCAGCCTTGATTAGGTCCGCCGAACACGAATATCCATCGATAAGCGGCTTCATTGACAAAGACCCAATTATCCAGGCCGAGATCGAAAACGAAGGTGACATCCGTAGTGCTTCCATCGGCGACAAATTGCCAGCTATGTTCGTCATGGAAAATCCAAGGCCAGAAATCCACGTTGTAATTTTTATACCAGGATGAGGATCTCCATCCCGGGAACCCTGGAATGTCCACACCGGTGAATACATCCAGGTCCGCTGCCCCGTTACCCGCAAAAGGCGCTCCATTGATATCTGAGCCCGGTGAGAACAGGAGGAATACTTGAGATAGTTCGAAGTGCAGTCCCGGGAAATCGCCCGTGATATCGACGCTTCGTGTAAGCGATTGCGCTTGATTGGAATCCGCCACCAGGTAGCTTACCTCGTCCATCGGAAAGCCGTGCTCATTGAGGAGCAGCACTCGGGAATCCTTGTCCGACGCTAGATTGACGCCGTTGGAACCCTCGTTTGCGACCTGCACGATGGCACCTCCAAAGAGGCCGCTCAAAGCACCGTTCATAGCTTCTTCATCTCCACCACCAAAGACCACGATCGCTCCTTGGTCGTTAACGATGGTTCCATCCGGAAATTCGTGCACAATACTAAGGGTATTCACACCGAAAACCCCTTGGGCCACGTTGCGAATTTCCCACCCTGAGATATCGACCGCAAATCCACTGTTGTTCACGATTTCGATAAACTGGTCTTCTACACCCTCCTCAAAAACACCATTACCATTGGGGTCGAGACTAGTGTCTGCCACGGCTTGGAGCATCTCGTTGATGACAAAATTAAACGGATTTGCCTGAGATTCATCAACCGTCAGAACAGCCAGGCCAGGAACCGTATTTTGTTCTTTGACGACGATAGTCCAGTCGCGACTACCACTGAGGAGGCCATCATCGGAAACATCAATATTGAACGTTCCCTGTGAAGCGCCTTCTGGAATAGTCAGGGTGACAACCCGAATGACCCTCCCCAGCGCTTCGTCAATAATCTCCGAAAATACGAGTCCGGCTCCGGAAAAATCGATCCGCTCGGGCGCGCCCGTCGATTCAATATTAATCGCCAACCCTCCCGCACCAGCTGGAGCATCAAGGTTTATAGTTCCAGTAGCAGCGGCGACTCCTGCGCTCTCAGAGACGTTGTCATCACTCAAAGTCAGGGTGGCGGTAAAATCAAAGTCGCCAAATGGAGTGTTACCGTCCGTTTGCGTCCCCGGTGAGAATATTGCACCGCCCGAACCGGCTGCCACATCATGAAGGACAAAATCGCCCGTAAGCTCCGGATCCCGCACGGCGCCTATCAGCGCTGTGCCAAGCTCGCCTTCATAGGCGACGGAAAATATCGGCACACCACCCGCCAAGAGAGTGATCGTATCACCGGTATTGGACCACCCAAGGTTGCCCTGGGAGGCTGTTTGGACGATGGCTCCACCGAAAACGCCTGTCGGTAAACCCCCTCCGAAAACCAGGATTGCGCGACCATCTTCGACCACCGATCCTGGCGGAAAAGTATGCCGCGGACCGATATTGTCGGTGATTACCCAACCCGAGAGATCCACTGCCGAACCATCTCCATTTAGGTTCACGATTTCAACAAATTCATCCTCCGTGTTGCTGCGGATACCGTCTCCATTGGCATCGCCCACAAGGTCTTCCGGAATGCTGCCTGGAACACCGGCCAGAAACTCGTTCAGGATGATATTCGGGGCCGTATCGACATTGGTCGTCGTTACGGGGATGAAGACCTTATTAAATCCATCGCCAGAAACGAAAATCCGGACCTCCACGTCGCCGTCGAATCTTCCGTCCGGGACCGCATCAACCGAAAACGTACCCACTGTCTCGCCGCTCGCGATATCAACCGTTGCGGGAACGGCTATCTCGGCATCCGGACCGCTTGCTGCGAGTGGGGATACCAGGCTGATGTCCAGGCTTGCGCCCCCCGCCGGAGCAGCACTATCGAGCGTCACCGTTACCGTGGCGGCACCCGCTCCGGCCGATTCTGAAATTGTTGCATTGTCTATGGCGAGCGAGAAGCCCGCTGCCGCATCATCACCCGTCACCCGTAGGTTATCGATGGCAATTTCCTCGGCACCGCCGTTCAAATTCATCTTGACACGAATCTGCATGGTGTCGCCGGCACCGGGTATTTCCCAACTTAAATCCTTGAATGCCTGGGTCAGGCGGGGTTCCACATTATGGTCCGGCAATGTGCTTTCATCACCCTGAAAATATCGAGCCGGAGAGTTGGTAAACGTTCCGCGATAGCCGCCGATGTTCTCAAATTCGCCGTCATCGATCTTCACCTCGATGAAAGCGCCATTGTCGAACTCGGTCTGATCGACACCCTGAGCGCCCGCCATGGTCAGTACGAGCCTGCCAACTCCAGTTATGGAAAAAGCGTTGAAGGTTATCCGCCCCTCATCGGCCGCGAGATCGTTCACCGCCGCACCGTCGGAATCGATGTCCTGGCCGGTCCAGAAGAATGAGCCGTCGAGGTCGCCACCGGAGGTTTCGGTGCCGGCGGATCCATCTTGACGCCGAGAGAAGTAGTCCCCCGAGCCATCATCACTAAGGTTTTCCACCGTATAACGTGTGTCCAATCCGTCCGTTTCGAAACTCTCCTGAAACACCAATACTTCTGCCGCGTTTGCCGAAAGGCCGAGCAAAAAGGTGCATGAGATGAGTGTGAATATAAACCTCCACACAGGGGTTTTTGGTATAGGTATGCTTTTTGTCATTGGTACTTTCCCGTTTTCTAATCCTGGTTATTTATTTTTGAATATGAATCTTAGTAAATTTTGAAACAAATTGCTATTGATTATTTAACTAAAGATTCCATTTGGCTCCAACCGAAAAAATCGTATCGGTAAACTGGATCGAGTGCAAGCGGCTGGTGTTGCCCCGATAGCGCCGCAACGGTTCGTCGTTCAAGTTGGTTGCCTCGAAAAATAAGGTGAAATGGTTGCGAAATCGATATTTTACCGTCAGATCCAGGCGGGTGAAATCATCAACATAAACATCCAGTGCGTCCGCCGGCAGGTTGTGCCGGTCCACCCGAGTGATGTCCTCTATATCCTGGGTGCCTGCGCGGACGGTTTCGAGATATTGGCCCCGCCACACCAACGCCAATCGCACGAGCAATCCGTGCTTTTCGTAAAAAACGGATAAATTACCCATGTTGCTTGATTGCTTGAAGAAGGGCACCTCCTCATTCAAGCGCTCTTCGAGCAGAAGCTGGACATTGGAACCGATGAAGGCGGTGTTGAAGGAAAGACCAATTCCGTCCATAGGCGAAGGGAGAAAGTTGAGCTTGCGCTCAAAAGCGAACTCAACACCGATGATTTCGCCTTCACCCGCGTTCTGTATCTGGGTAGTATTCCACTCGGTGGCGTCCCGTCCCAGGCTATCGTATTTGGCCGCCAGCTCAGGGGCTACGCCGGTCCCCGCATCCACGACCCGGGACTCGACGTATATCGGGTCATCCAGCTTCTTGTAGAAGCCGCTCACGGAAATTTGGCCGAGCCGTTCGAAATAGCGCTCAAGGGAAAAATCCATGTTGGTCGATTCCATCGGGGCAAGATCGAAGTTGGGCAGTTCAACAGAGCGCCCGAACTGGGCTCCATCGATGGACACGATCTCTCGGGGAACAAGATCGGTGAATTTTGGGCGGGCGATCGTCTCCGTGTAGGATGCGCGCAAGATGGTTTTCTCACCCAATTCCTTGCGTATATGAACGGCGGGGAGGATGTGCGTATAGCTCCTCCGCGAAGTCGTCTGTTGGGAGAATTCATCCAAGGGCAAACGGTTCCAGAAAGCTGGCGAGACAAAGAACGGCAGATCCTCCGGTCGAGTCAGGATTTCGGTGTTGGTGAAGGTGTTTCGAGTCTTCTCCACGCGAAATCCTCCAATAATCTTAAAGCCACCTTTTTCCAGCGTTTGCATGAAGTAACCGGACAGCACGTCCTCTTCCGCGATATAGTTCTTCAAAATGGCATCGGTCACGTTGAAGGTGATATCGTCCGGTTGCTCCACCAGCTCGACTTCACCGGGATCATCGAGAAAGGCATTGGCGGCCACGGTATCAAAAATCGGTCCGAAATTATATTCAGGGCGGCCGGGCAGGAAGTCCGCTGCCATAGCGTCGCCGGAAAAAACCGTATCGGCCAGGCTGAGCTGCGGCAGCGGCGCCACATCGATACTGCTGAAACGATTGAAATCGCGGATAAATTCCTTTTCCCGGAAATCGAAATGAACTCCGAGTTTTGTCGTCGCCGAAAAATTGCCTATCTTGTAAGTGGCCTCTGTATCGACTTCGAATCCGTTGCGTTGGTCGCTACTGAAGAAT
>JAJFLT010000146.1 GCA_021772555.1 Opitutales bacterium
TGTTCGTGACCGGTTTGAGGGTTAAAGGATAAGGCAACAAAATCGCCTTTTTTCGGACGATAAATTGGCATTTACCAAACCTCCCGACCTTTTGGTGGACCCCAATCAACCTCTTTAAATTTTGATTTCTTAGGGATTTTAGCAACCAGTTCCTCGATTTTGTATTTTCCGCGAATCTTTTTCTTGGGATAAATGGAAATGCTGCCTTCCTCTACAACCAACTCAATTTCTTGTCCGATTTCTACCCCTGCTTCCGATAATATGTTTTTAGGAATTCGAACCCCTTGACTGTTGCCCCATTTCTGTATTTTTGTGGTCATTGGCAAGGTATAGCCTAAGTATATACCTCAGTCAAGATCATCAATTAATGGCCGATTGGTTTTCCCTATCTCCGATGTTGGATGTCTTCCCATCCCGCGGCGCCATCGTCCAGCCGGTGAAGCCGTAGAGGATGGAGATGAGGGGAGTGATCAGGTTGAGGAAGGCGAAGGGCAGGTAAACAAACGGTGATACCCCCAGGGCCCCGAACATATAAACGCCGCAGGTGTTCCAGGCCACTAACGGCGATGTGAGGGTGCCGGCATCCTCCAGACAGCGAGAAAGGTTTTTGGGGTGCAGATTGGCTTTTTCAAAAGCATCGCGATACATCCGCCCCGGTACCACGATGGAGAGGTATTGATCGGGCGCGATAATGTTCATGCTGACACAGGTGGCCGCCGTCGAGGCGACCAGCGAGCCAGTACTTTTGGCCATCTTTAAGATGGCGTTGGCCAGCGCCATGAGCATGCCGGTCTTTTCCATCACCCCGCCGAAAGACATGGCGCAGAGAATGAGGGCGATGGTATTCATCATACCCACCATGCCGCCGCGGCTGAGCAATCGGTCCACGTCGCTCACCCCCGTTGTGGCGGCGTAGCCATCCTTGGCCACCGAGAAAACATCGCCCAGGCTCATGCCTTGAAAAATCATTCCCAAAACACCTCCCAGAGCGGCCCCTCCCAGCAGCGCGGGCAGCGCCGGAATTCGGAAAATGACCATTACGATAACAAGCAGAGGCGGGAGAAGTAGAAGTGGGTTGAGGTTGAAGCCCGACTCGATGGTTTGCAGAATTATAGTGATTTCCTCGCTCGAAACCTCGCCTTTTCCGACCACTTTAAAGCCCAGCAAAGCATAAAGGACCAGGGCGATCAATAACCCTGGGCCGGTCGTGTAAAGCATATGGCGGATGTGGTCGAAAAGCTCTGATCCTGCCACTGCCGGAGCCAGGTTGGTGGTATCGGAGAGGGGCGACATTTTATCACCGAAGTAAGCCCCCGAAATAATGGCTCCGGCCACCATTCCCGGGTGTATGCCGAGCCCTTGGCCCACGCCGATGAGGGCCACGCCGACCGTCCCGGCTGTCGTCCACGAACTACCCGTGGCCAACGACACGATGGAGCAAATGATGCAGGCCGCGATGAGGAATATTTCCGGCGTGAGCAGCTTGAGTCCATAGAAAATCATAATGGGCACCACTCCGCTGGCAATCCAGGTGCCGATCAAGATTCCAATAATGAGAAGAATGAGCACCGCCTTGAGGGAGATAACGATCCCCTGCACCATTCCCTCCTCGATCGATTTCCAGGAGTATCCCAGGGAAATCCCCACGATCGCGGCCACTACTGTTCCGACCACCAGCGGAATATGGGGTTCTCCACCGTAGAGCTTGATATTGAGGGCCAGAAAAAAAATAAGGGCGGCCACCGGAAGGAGGGCTTCCCATAGCCTGGCCGTGCGGCCTTCCGCATCCGGCTCGTGGGCTTCCCTGAATCCTTTTTCCTGGCTCATTCCTCCTTCAATTGCCGGTATTTTTCCCGGTATTTCTGGTACAGCCGGGTATGTCGGCTGGACAAATCGATCCGTCGCCCATCGATAAATGCCATTTCCACCTGGGTGCTGACTTCCAGCGGATCGCCGTCTGTCACGATGAGTGTGGCATCCTTGCCCGCTTCCAGAGAGCCGAGCCGGTCCTCCGCCCCGAGGATTCTCGCCGCGTAGAGCGTTATCGCCTTCAAGGCTTCCTCCTTGGGCAAACCGTGGGCCGCTGCCATGGCCGCCTGATAGGGCAAATTGCGTTCGTGGCCTGCATCTCCGCGATCCCCTCCGTTGGCGATGGCGAAGAGGACACCCTTTGCATGGAGCTTTGCCGGATTGGTGAATGGCGTGTCATAGGGCTCCCAGCGGCGCATGGGCAGGGCCATTACGGGACTCACGATGACGGACACGTTTTTCTCCGCCAACAAGTCGGCCGCCCGCCAGGCATCCTGCCCGCCTACGATGACGAGCCGGACATCCTCCTCTTCCGCCCAAAATACCGCGCCGCGAATCTGACCCAGCCGATTGGCATGGACGAATACGGGAACCTCCTTTTTCACGATTGGCATCATGGCCTCCCAGCGGATGTCGAAATCCTGCGTCTTTAGCTTATTTTCAGTAGCCCGCAGATATGCGCGGGCATGGGCGAAACTCTCCTTCAGCTTACGCAGCGCCTCTTCCGCTTTTTTCTCCTTGGCCACCGATCCGTAGGCCACGTCGCGATTGAATACGGAGGACCCCCCCGAAAGGTCCTCCGGCCATTTGATATGCAGGCCGACGGGGGCTTTCACCACCATCTCCTCCCAGGTCCAGCCCTCCAGTTTCATCAGGGCAGATGTGCCCGCCATAAGCCCTTTTCCTCCCGCCGAAGGGACCACGTTGATAACGAGGATACCGTTAGCTCTCGTCACCGGAAATATTTCGCTATCCGGGTTTACAGCTCTCTCGGCCCGCGCGTTGGGATTGATGTCGCCGCTCTCGATAAAATCCCTCGTCGCTTTCACCGCCCCGATCTCCACCAGACCGGCCAAGGTGTTCGCGCCGATCAACCCCGGATAAACGCTCTTTCCCGTAACATCGACAATTTCCGTATTTTTCGGTGCCTTGAGGCGGTTTCCAATGGCTGAAATTTTTCCCATTTCAAAAAGGATTTCCCCTCCCTTTATGGGTATGGTCGAAACCGGGTAAATGGTGCCGCCCTTAAGAAGAATGGGCCGATCCTGGGCCGGAGCAGGCACATTGGTATTGCCCTCCACCGAAGAAAACACACTTGCCATCAGGGCTATTGCTAGTACCAGCCTCCCGCCAAAAGAGACTTTGCGGTTGTTGGCTCCGGCTGTAAGACTTGTTTTCATGGGATAATGAAGTTGCATCGAATCAGTAAATTACGCCGGCCTCATGATTGGAGCAATTTTCCACGCTTTCACCGTTATGGTAGATGGACCGAAGGCCCGTTTCACTCCAGTCTTTTTTGAAATATTCCTCGCTCTCTGCGCCGGGTTCGGACGGTTCTTCTTTTTTTCCGTTACCATGATCGTCTGATTTTTTCCGTCCCCCCTTTTTCAAACGTGTCGCCAGTGCCTTTTGAATCAGCCTCTGTCGCTCTTCCATAACCGATTTTCGTCGCTCTGCGTCATCATCCCGGTCGAAGTATTTCCGCCCCTCAATCCATGTTTGATCGGCCCGCGAGTAGCTGGAAAGCGGGTGCCCATTCCAGAGCACGAAGTCGGCGTCTTTGCCCGCTTCGAGGGAACCCACCCACTGGTTGATGCGCAATTGCTTGGCGGCGTTCAGGGTGACGAATTTAAGTGCTTCTTCCTCGCTCACGCCGCCGTATTTGACCGCTTTGGCGGCCTCCGTATTGAGATGACGGGCCAGCTCATTGTCATCAGAATTGAAGGAGGTAACGACCCCGTTTTCATGCATGAGCGCCCCATTGTAGGGGATCGCGTCATAAACCTCAAACTTGTAGGCCCACCAATCGGAAAAAGTCGAACCGCCCGCCCCGATGGCGGCGATTTCATCAGCCACCTTGTAACCCTCAAGAATATGCTGAAACGTTCCTACCGCGATGCCCATTTCCTTGGCCAGGCGGGCGAAGGTCAGTATTTCATCCTGCCGATAGGAGTGGATATGGATGATTCTTTCCCTCCGTAAAATCTCCAGGGCTGCCTCCAGGCGGAGGTTTTTTCGTGGAGCTGGGCCATCCGAATTGCTTGCATAGTTTTGCCAGGTTCGTTCGTAATCCCGAGCCGCGCGAAAAGTGTCGCGCATGATTTGATCGACACCCATACGGGTTTGCGGGTAGCGCGTGGTAAATGGGCCGCCCCAGTTGCTCTGCTTGACGTTTTCCCCCAAGGCAAACTTGACCCCCGGTATCGCGCCCCGGAATTTCAACCCCTCGGCGTCCTCTCCCCAGCGAAGTTTGATCACCTGGTTTTGCCCCCCCATCGGGTTGGCCGAGCCATGCAGCAAATTGGCCGTGGTCAGCCCCCCTGCCAATTCCCGGTAAAGCCCGATATCGGTTGGATCGAGGGCATCCCCGATGCGGACTTCCAAAGTGACGGCGTGGGTGGCTTCGTTTACCCGGCGGGCAATGGCGGTATGGGAATGGGCGTCGATCAGGCCCGGCGTCAGGTGTTTGTCCTCGGCCTCGATCACCACCGCGCCCTCCGCTCGGCCCAAATCCGGCCCGATGCTGATAATTTTACCAGCTTCCACCAACATATCGGTTTTTTCCAAAACACCCCGTGGGCCACTCGTCCAGATGGTCGCTTTGCGAATCAGGATGGTGGCGGGTTGATCCGGTTTTCCGCTTATGCCGTAGGCACCGGCCGGGTAGGCCGTGCTCGCGAGGGTTGATGGCATCTGCGGTTCGGATTCGGACTCCGCGTCATCGGGTTCCTCTTTTTCCTTCCAGGGTTCGGTGCGCTCGGCGGTCCAGGAAAAAACGGAACCGTCGGGCAAGGTGCCGGTTCCCAATAACGTCTTGCCGCTTAAATGGGCCGAGGTTCGGACGATTCCCGCATCCAGCCCGAATAATGTGGCGGGGGGAAAGGCGAAAACTTTTTTGGCTGCGGTTTTCGCTTCGAAAGTTGCCTCCTCGGCTTCGACTTTGAGGTTTTCGGGGCGGCCTGAAATTTGCCATTCGGATGGACCCTCGACTCCGGCCCAGGTCAAGGCCCACGTTCCACGGGGATCAATGGCGTCGGCGGCTTTGGTCGGGTAGGGGTCCCCGTCGATCCAAACGGTGAGGATTTTTGATTTTTCGTCCGCAAACAAATCACCCTCGACCACCACCAGGTTGGCAATTTTACCCGCCTCGATGGATCCCAGCCGATCTTCCAAGCCCAGCAGCTCAGCCGGGTTGGTGGTAAGTGCGGCCAGGGCTTCTTGTTTTTCCAATCCGCTGGTTACCGCCCGTCGTACATTTTTCCAGAATTTTTTCCGAGGCGACTTTAAAAAATTCGCGGTTAGGGAAAAGTCGATTCCCGCTTCCGCCAGGGCCGCCGCGTTGCCCGGTGCAGATTCCCAGTGCTGCAAACTCTCCAGGGTAATTTCCAATGCCCTCGCCGGATTGTCCACCGGTGGCGCGGTAGGAAAATTCAACGGCAGGATTACCGGCGCTCCCATTTCTCGCAGCAGGTCGGTTTTGCGGTATTCATGGCCGTTGCCGAGCAGGGCGTAGGACAAACCAAACTCGCGGGCGATGCGGGCAACCCTCCCGTAGTCGAGTTCATCCTCAGTGGCAAAGAGCACCGTTTGCCGGCCTTCTGCTGCCGGAGTCAAACCCGCTAAAGCCGCATTTGCCTCGATTCTTTCTTCCCCTCCGGGGGCATTGCTAATTGCATCGGAATACCAGCGGGCGTCATGGAAAGTTTGCCTTATCAAAGCGGTCGATCCCATCAGGGAATTTGGATAAATTCCCGAAGAATTGGGTGATAATTCGAAAGCCAGGATTTGGGTGGCTTTTTCTTCGAGGAGCGAATTATTGAGGGATCTTCCGCTTAAATTCAGGACCGAAGCCTGCCCTCGAAATACTCCCCGGGCCGGGGCCGTCAACGCAGTCGCAAACCCTAACTCCCTCATCGCCGCGGTTTCTTTTGCGTCCACCTCAATGGATTCCGCCGCGATTCTCTGGGGTGTGACCATTGGGTTCCAGTGTTCCGCCCCTCCCTCCGGTTGCGGCTGAGGCTGTTTGGGCGGTGGGCCCTGGCCAAAGACTCTTTCCTCGGCGCTTGGTTTCAGAGGCCTCAAAACTTTTGGCAGGCCGAGTTGGGTATAGCTGTCGATAAATCCGGCATAGATGGTTTTGCCTTCATAATCCCAAATTCTGGCCTCCGGGGGCAAAGCCAGATCGTAGCCGACGGCCTCGATGGTTCTGTCGCGAAGAATTACCACGCCATTTTCAAGCACCTTGCCCGGGGCGGTTACAACGGTTGCTCCGGTGAGGGCGTGAATTCGCGGCGTGTTGTCCCTCAACCCTGTTTTTGGTTCGGCCCTCGTCAGCCCCTCAAGATTCGTTAGGGAGAACGGCAACAAAAGAAAAAGAGCACTGGTTTTTAGAGAAAATCCCCGGCGTATTTGGTTTTTCCATTGCTTAGCCATACTTAAAAATCTCTTATGTCATAACCACAGAATTGCTCTGCGCACTCAAGCCTTTATTTTTGATTTTCATGGACGAGTTTCAGCCCTATTTGGAAGGTATCGAAGCGGAATTTGAAGAGATGCGTGACCTCCTCATCTCCTGGTGCGATATCAATTCCGGAAGCCACCACCCGGAAGGATTATCCCACATGCTGGAGACGCTGAAAACCGATTTCTCACGCCTTCCAGGCGAGATGGAGGAAATCGCCCTGACGCCGACTCCGGGCCGCGGCCTGCGTCTCGTTTGCCGCCCGGCGGCACCCCTGCAGGTGTTTCTCAATGGCCACATGGATACGGTTTATGACTCCGGGCACGCTTTCCAAAAATGCCGGATGATCGATCAAAATATTCTCTACGGTCCGGGCGTTGCCGACATGAAAGGCGGGCTCCTTGTCATGTTGAAAGCACTGGAAATCTTTGAACGCACTTCCTTTGCCCACAATTTGGGCTGGGAGGTCTATATCGGGCCGGACGAGGAGATCGGCTCTCCCGGTAGCGCCCCGTTTCTTCAAGAAGCCGCCCGCCGCCACCATTTGGGCCTGGTTTTCGAATCCTCCCTCCGGGATGGCGCGTTGATTCGCATGCGCAAAGGAGCGGGCACGTTCACGGCTACCATCAAAGGAAGAAGCGCCCACGTGGGGCGGGATTTTTCGCTTGGCCGCAATGCCGTGGCCGCACTTTGCCAATTCGTATCAGAGGTTGACGCTTTAAACGGAGATATTCCCGGCGCTATTTTTAACGTGGGTGAAATTTCCGGCGGAGGCCCTGCCAACATCGTTCCAGAACACGCAGCCGCTCAATTCAATATCCGTATCGACCGAACGGAAGACATCGAAACAATCAACGCCCGCATAGCGGATCTGGTTGCTAAATTTAATCAGAGGGAAGGCTTTGAACTGCAATGGAGCGGCCAATTCAACCGCACGCCCAAGGAGCTGACTCCGCAAATCGAACAGCTTTTCGGTTTCTACAAAGACTGCGCTGACGATCTCGGAATGAGCATCCATTGGCGGGATTCGGGCGGTTGCAGCGATGGCAATAACCTCGCCGGGGCCGGTTTGCCTAATCTCGATACCCTTGGTGTGCGCGGTGGGGACATCCACAGCGACAAAGAACACGCCTACCTTGACAGCCTGCCCGAACGCATCCGCCTGACAGCCCTTTTCCTCATGAAACTTGCTTCTGGTAAAATAACTTTGCCCGAATCACTTTTTCCTTCATAAGAAAAACTATTCTTTACTTGAAATATTAGCCAACAGGGATTATGCTTGAGTTTAATACTTTCGTTCAAATTAATCCCATACAGAACGCTGTATTCAACATGCAAATACTTGAATGAGGCTGAACACCTTTTCCATTAAGAGGTTAAAGATCTATCGGATTTTTTTTATCCTCTTGACGATTGCAATTCACTCTCAACATCGGGCTGATGCACAGGTATTGCGGCAATCCCTGCAAATTCCAGGCAATGGCCTTGGAAGTTACCGTCTAACTCCCGATGGAGAGGGAGGTTTGCTTGGGCTTTTCGTGAGTATTACGGCGGTACCCGATGGAAATGAGGGCCCCGGTATTTTTTTTGACCAGCCAATATTCTTTCACATCAACGCTGAAGGAGAGTTTCTCATACTTAAAGAGTGGGAGTTAAAATCTAACGGTATTGCGCACACCTTTTTGCAGGCGGCAGACGGTAACTTTTACGGAATCCTTAAAGAAGGAGGCGCTTTTGATGCCGGAGTGCTATGGCGTATTACAACCAATGGCGAGTATAGTGAACTTCATGACCACAACCCCGAAGAGGAGGGTGGGTTTAGTTACACTAATTTGATCGAGGGAAATGATGGAAGGTTTTATACGGCAACGGGGGCTTATGGACCAGCGGGCGCTGGAGCAATTCTCGCTTTTGATCCAAACGGTGGGGTTGAAGTCATTCACGTATTTATCGAAGAAGATCATGACAGGGGATTTCGGTTTATTAAAGGAGGGAATGGCCGATTTTTCGGAACAATAGCTTCTAGTTTGGCGCCTGGTGAGGATAGTCTCGATTTCTGGACGGCGGGTTCGATATTTCAAATTTCCGAGTCCGGTCTATTTGAGAAAGTACACTTTTTTGAGAAAGGAATCGAAGCTTATGATTTAACTGTTGGGAAAGACGGCGTATTATACGGAAGCATTTTGGATCGTAATGATGGCCATCACCTCACCGGTTTGTTTCGTTATTCGGATTCGCGAGGATTTGAAATCATAAAATACTTTGATTCCGAAGATCTGCAGTCGAACGCTTTAAGTTTATGGCCCGTATCCAGCGGGGAAATTTTGGGTTCTTATTCCCGCAACGCTTGGGATGGAAATGGTGCTATGTTTAAAATTAGCTCTCAGGGCGAATACCAGGATCTGGATGACCATCTATATATTCGGAATCTTATCGAAAGTAAGGATGGCTCACTTTTCGGGGTGGAAGTAGTGGATATTACCACCGGTTTGCAGTCAGACTGGACGGAAGCTTTTGTTCGTATTCATGACGACGGTTCGAGAGATCGAATTTTAAAGGCATTCAATGACGATAGGTATTTCTGGAGATTTTCATATAGTTTTTTGACCGAAATTTCGGACAGAAAATTTGCCCTTGTCAGCCGACGCGAAGGATTCGTGTTTATTGATATCATTGAAGTTATCGAAGGGCCGATTTCGACCTCTTCAGATTTGGGAAAAGGTTGGAGGCTTCTTGATTGGTTTGGTAATCTATTTATCAACCAATACCCGTGGGTTTTCCACAGCGAACATGGTTGGCTTTATTTTCAATACGACCAGGATAATATTTGGCTCTTCGATCCGATCCTCGGATGGCTTTGGACTTCCCTGGATAAGTATCCCGTCATCTTTCGAATGGATGGCGGAACCTGGCTTTTTTACAAGAGAAACACGACAGCGCCTCGTCGCTTCTATGACTTCTCCAGGCAAGAATGGTTTGACGTATTCTAAGGGGCACTAGCTACTGTTCAAAAAAGAGTAAATTTAGAAACTGGTCCTTAAAGAGGAAAGGTGCCAGTCAGTACCTCGCTTCTCGATCTCTGTGGCAATTTCAGGATTCCGGATTTCCCCCTTCGTCGTTCTCCTTTTTCAAGACTTCAAGCTGTGCCTCAAGTTCTCGAATTTTTGCCTCGGCACTCTTCTCTCGTTCGATGGCAATTTGCAGGGAATTATCCCGAATTTTTGATGCAGCTACCTCAGCTTCAAGCTTTTTCAGGCGACTTTCCGCTTCGTCGGCGCGTTTTTGAGCAGCGCGAACTTCTCTCGGAGTGATATTGTATCCTTGTTGAATGGACAAACTTTCAGCCCGTTCCCTGGCTTCACGAGATTCTCTCTCACGGATGCCGACAACCTCCTGTTGGTAAGCCCTTTCCTGGCCTAACCGTTCCTGATACCTCGCCTCTTCGTTTTCTCGAACATCTTTTGAGTGGCCAACGGCTCCGCCCAGAACGAGTCCACTGACTGCGCCGATTGCGGCGCCTTTACCCGCATCACCTGCGGCGACTCCTATTAGTGCTCCCAAGGCGGCTCCTCCGAGACCTCCTTTGGTCGCGCCTTTCACCCCATGGCTCGGTCCGTCCCGCTCGTTACTTGCACCATAACTGGAACCGGTAAAAAAGAGTGCCGGAACAATCAGCGAAAAGATGAGTAACTTTCGATTAATTAATAAAGACAACTTTTGGAATTTAATTTTGCTGTTCATACCCTACTAGTCGATAACGATACCAAAACCTTTCATCCTTGTTTGGCTTATGGAATGGAAGGGGAAAGAGAGTTTATATTCCCGACGGTATAGACGCCCTCGAAGAGCCAACGGTCTAGGTTATAATTTTTTGACCGTGAAAAAAGTTCCACGAACAAATCTTTCACCATCCTCATCCACTTCATGAAATACCTGGATGGTGTCGGGTGCGACTTCCAGAATGTAGTTGTAGGCCCCCGTATTTCCGAACTGGAAAGCCCCTTTCCATGAACGCCCGTCGTCGTCGGAAAAGATCAGCCAATTCCCTGGACGACTATAGGTGCAGACGATGAGGCCGTTTCTCATTTTGACGAGGTTGGGACAGACCCCCCGATCCGCAATCTGAACCGGCGGCGTCCAGCTTCGCCCATTGTCGCTTGAGCGGGAACAGTACAGCGGTGTGGGGAAAAGAGTGGTGACGCCACCATTTCGTCCACCGGAACGCATCACACAGAGAAGGTCGCCATTGGCAGCCTGCACCAAATCGGATTCTCGGAAACCCTCCTGGGTAATTGCCGGAACTATTGCCGTTGGGCTGGCCCGGCTCACTGGAATGCTCTGTCCGAGCATCTCGTGGTCGTCGGGGATTCCGCGCCCCAGCATCTTGTCATAAGCCACCAGCACGGAGTCGCCCCAAGTGTGGCCATTATCGCGTGAAAAGACCACCACGGTGCGGTATTTTCGTTGATTCACCTCCGGCGGATAGCCATCGCATAATACAGTGTCACCCACATAATTACCGTACATAGAACCGATTAGATCTCCGTTGGACATACGAAGGATTCCGTGATGAAAAAGAAAACCATCAACCCTCCCACCGCTGCCCGTGACAGCATAGGAAGCCATTGGGATGTCCAGAAGG
>JAJFLT010000147.1 GCA_021772555.1 Opitutales bacterium
CGAATCCCCTCTGCTTTTTAACCTTGGGCCATTGACCCTCTTTCATGGTTTTATCGGATGCCCTTATGTTGCGGGCCAGATCGAGCATAAATCCAAAAGCCAGTTCAGCCGTGGATTCGGTGGGCGCATCGGGTGTGTTCATCACACAAACTCCATGATCGGTGGCCAATTGCAAATCCACACTGTCGTAGCCGATACCGAGCCGTGTCATTGATTTGAGTTTTTTGGCCCTTTCATAGGTCTCGCGCTTTTGGGCCGGAAAAACGGCGCCGATAAAGGCCACGTCGGCTTCCTCCAATTCAACCAACGGATCTTCCGGGTGCGGGTTTTCCACCGGGCCGATTAATTGCGCCTCTTTTCTGACTATTTCCAGCGTTTCCGCGGGAACCCCCAAATCGTACCAAACTTTAATCATAATAATTGGAATACTAAATTGCCGTTTTCATTCATGCGGCATTTTTAAGATTTTTTATGTTAATAAAACCATACACGCGGATTGATAGAGGTCAAAGAACGCTTTTCCAAGTCTTTAGTTCTTCCACCGTTTTAACATAGGGCTTGAGCGATAAAAAAAGGATACAGGCGGAAATGAGGTGGGCGCCCACACCGACGCAAAAAAGCGAATAGCGCAACATCTGCAAATCTCTGAAAACGTGTTCCGTCAGGTAAGCAATGGCTGTGGGCCCCAGCCCCAACCCGAGGATGTTGATGGCGAAGAGGTAGATGGCGGAGGCTTGCCCGCGCATTTGCGGCGGCATCATTTCCTGAATGGCGGCCGCGGCACATCCAAAAGGCATGGCGCTGGCGAAAATGGTGGGAAAGATAAAGACCAGGGACCAGGTCGCCGACGGCATGAGAGGATAAAGAGCGCCGAAGGGCAGCCAGACGACCGAGGCAATGAATATGGCCAGCATGTTGGCGCTTTTGTACCCCCGGCGGGTTAAATAATCAGCCAGCCTTCCCCCACAGAGCACCCCCATAGCACCCGCCGCCATGGTTACGAGCCCGTACCAAATGCCTCCCTGCCCCGGGGACCAGCCGTAGGAGCGTCCCAAAAAAGCCAGGTCCCAGAACCCACCTGAATAGGCCGCCACGGAAAGAAAGGCCACCCCAAGATTATGGCAGAGAACCGTTTTCCAGTTTTTTCGCATGTAGCGTAAAACAGTTCTCACCGGTACCTGCCCGGCCTGTTTCCCTTTTACGTGGATCGCGCCCCGGCGAACCGGTTCCTTCACCGTCCAAAGCAACGAGGTTAAAACCAGACCCGGCAGACCGACGGCAAAGAAGACAATCTGCCAGGGGCGGAGATCGCCCAGGACCGGGAATGGGACTCCCTCGCGAGCCGCCACCAGCTTTGTCGCCCAATCGAAAATAATGGCGCCTCCGGTAAATGCCGCACCCGAGCCGAAATAAATGCCCATTGAGTAAACGCTCAGGGCGGTAGCCAGTTTGTGCCGCGGAAAATAATCGGCGATGAGGGAGAATGCGGCCGGGGAAAGGGTCGCCTCGCCCACGCCCACGCCCATGCGCAAAAGGAGCAGTTGCCAGAATCGCCCGGCCAATCCGCAAAGAGTAGTCATGGCACTCCACAGGGCCACTCCGATTGCAATGATGCCTTTGCGATTATGGGAATCGGCCAATCGCCCAATGGGTATGCCGAAGAGGGTGTAAAAGATGACAAAACTCAACCCGCCAATATAGCTTACCTGCAGGTCGGTCAGCCCCAGGTCGGCCTTCATTGGCTCCACCAGCAGGGCGATAATCTGGCGGTCGACAAAGGAAAGGATATAAAAAACCATGAGCACCCCGACCACATACCAGGAGTAGTTCTCGGGTGGATAGGGTGGTTCCGGCTTGCTTTCACTATCGGCCGGAGCGTCGCCAGTATGTTCTTCAATGTCCATTGATTCAGCCATTGTGTCAGGGCACCGAAGCATTCCCCTCAACCCGGTTAAGTCAAGTGTGGAGCCGCCCCGCTCCACCTCTTTGCTATTCGACTATTGAGGACCGACCAAGGCGCAAACGGCTCCAGCAGGATCCTCAATTACGCACATGTGGGAATCGCCCAATTCGCGCGGCGGGCAGACAACCTTGCCACCTCGTTTTTCGCAATCTGCTACGGAAGCGGTCAGATTTTTAACATTAAAATAAACCATCCATTGCGGAGGAATTTGGGCATTGGTACCCCGGGCATGACAAACACCGACTGCGCCTCCTTCATCCTCCGGCGATTTCATCACATAGTCGTCATATTCACCCATCGGCAAAGGCTCCACCTCAAACCCGACCACGGAACTATAAAAATCCCGCAGATCATCGGCTTTCCCCGTAGTCAAATCAATCCAGCAAACCCCGCCAATCTCTTTTGCGTACATAAATAATTAATTTTTGAAAATTTCTTTTTCTTGGCAGTAACCGATAAGGTATTCGCTGGCAAATCTTTTCAATTTTCGATCCACCAAAATGAATTGCCAACTGCGCCTGAAAAACTTGCACAATTATTTTGATACCGTTGAGAAATCGGCAATGAACCCCGAGAGATTACCGCCTAATGGGTAAAGTGGAGGGCCAAGGCGTAGATGATGAGGAAGAGCAGGATGAGCCCGAGGCCGAAGAATAGGTAGCCGAAAGTGCGGGCGATGTTTTTCCAGCGTTCCCATTCGTCTTTTACACGAAAATCGTCGAGCCTGCCTTCCGCTACCAATCGATCGTACCAGCGTTTGCGCTCATGCAGCATTTCCACCTTGGGAATGCGGCCTGAGAAGATGACCGTATCCATGGGAAACTTCTCGATGCGGAAATGGGTGTTGAAAAAATGAAAAGTGAAGATGAATCCGGCCGCCAGGAGAGCCTCGTCTGAATGCACGATGAGGGCCACGTTGATAGCCCAACCGGGCAAAAACTCGGAAAAAAATTGAGGGAACCATAAGATGAGTCCAGAAAAGCCGATAATGGCAACACCCCAGAATACGGCGAAATAGTCGAATTTCTCCCAATAGGTCCAACGATCGAACTGTGGCTGTGGGCCGCGTCCGGCAAACCATTTTATATGGGCAACCAAATCCCGCCAATCGGCCAGGCTGGGAACCATCGAATCGGGTCCAAAGATGCCGTTCCAGGCTTTCTTCCAGGGAATCTTCCTTCTCCCGTTTTCATCCTTGGTCCGATAGTTCTTGGCAAACCACTTCCAAGTTTTTCCAGCCAAGCTGCCCAAGTGCAAAGCGAAATAGAGAAACGTTACAATGGCGCCGAAATGATGCAGGGAGCGAGCCACTTCCACCCCGCCGATCATATTGAGCAGGACCTTGGCCCAATCGGCATAATAAAACTTAAGGGGCATTCCGGTGAAAACGAGGAGGAGAAAACTGGTTACCACCATGAGGTGGAGAAAACGTTCAAAGGGAGTAAAGCGGGTGAACCATTCTTTCTCCTCTTTGGCCTGCAGGCGGGCTTGGCGAAAGCTTTTCGAGTCGCTGACAAACAATCTCAGCGCCCGGTAGAACCAGGCGGAGGTGTGTAGACCGAAAACCAGAAATACGCCGCCCAGAAGCGAGGTCATGAATATAAAGGCGAAAAAAAGTGTCGGATAATTTTCGGCGTCCAGAGGATCGGCGTGAGGCAGGTATTCAGCGAAACCACCATTGGAGCCGGGATGGCAACTGCTGCAAGTTGCCACAATATTGTCGGCGGAAAGTTTGGAGTGCGGATCGGTCGAGGGAAGCACGTCGTGAGCCCCATGACAGTCGTAACAGGCGGCCACTTCGACGGCTTGGTTGGGACGGCCCAGTGCCAGGGCTTTACCGTGATAAGTGTCTTTGTAACGAACCAGTCGATCTTCGTGGCATTGACCGCAGCGCATATCGCTGAGTGCTTTATACTCGATTGCGTCGGTTGGTTCAATCCCGTGCGCGGTGTGGCAATCGGTGCAAACAGGCCTGTCTTTTCCGCCATTGGTCATCAAATCTCCATGGATGCTTTGATTGAAAGTTTCTTCCACTCCGACATGGCACTTGCCGCAAGTCTCGGCAATTTGAGCCCGGTTGATAGGCGAGTCCGGATGAAGGCTCCGGTGAATATCGTGCACCCCGTGGCAATCGTTGCATGATGGGGCCACCACGAGACCCATTTTCAATAGACCGCGTCCGTGAATACTTTCCAGATAGAGTGATTCCACATGAGGGTATTTCATGTCGAATTCTTCCGTAATATCCGGGTTTTCATGGCAACGAGCACAGGTAAAAGGGAGGTTCAGTTTGAAAACCGGGGAACTCAGATCATTGACCGGCTGCATGTAATGGGACCCATGGCAGTCGGCGCAGGAAGCGGCAGAAGTAGCGCCGGTGCCGCGGCTGGCCCCGTGGATGCTCATGGCGTAGTCTTTTTCCACATCGTCATGACATTCCGCGCAGTTGACCGGGGCCAATTTCGGGGCGTGCCCCATCTTCTCGATGTCCAGATGACAATCGACACAATCGAAGATTCCATGCACCGAGTCATCGAATCGGTCGCTTTCAAGTTTCAGCTTGGAAACCTTTAACCCCTCCTCGATGTCCGCGGGCGGAGGACTGCCGTGGCATTGCAGGCAGCCGTCGGAAGGCAATGCGGCAATTGCAGTATTGAGGCCGAAAGTTATTAACGCAAAGACCAAGGCCAGTCGGTATTTTAACCCAACCGGTCGGTGAGAGAGTTCACGGCAGGAACTCATGCTTTTAATTTTCCCCTCTGTTTCTTCTAACTATGCCGTCGAAATTCGCGGCCTGAGGCTCCAGCACTTGGCGAGGAGCCTGTTTAAATCCCCATGATTATAAATTGTCATCACTGCAAAGCTCCCGTGTGGCAATCGCTGCAGGTCAGTCCCAGGAAATCTCCGTCCGGATGATCGAACTCCAGACCCTTGGGCGCCAACAGGTTCAGTTCTTCACCCTTACCCTGTGCGATAATGGTGTGACAAGCGTTGCAATCGTCCGCCTTGATATTGAGCAAACCGTCCGCAGAAGAATGCAGGCCATCGTGGCAGCGGAAGCAACCGAGCCAGTCTTTATGCCCGATATTGTTGGGATAAACCTGCCAGTTTGCCTTCATCTCCGGAAAAAAATTGTTGCTGTAGATTTGCTGCACCGCATCGATGGTGGACCCGACCCGCGGATCATCTCCATAATGCCGGTTGAGTTCGGTGGCTATTTTTTGCGAGGCTTCCGTCTCTGTGGCGTATTCCGCCGTCAGCGCCTCCACCGCCCGCCTTTTGAGGGCGGGCAGACTGCTGTCGAGGATCCCTACACTCATGGCGAGGTCAACGGCGTCGTTGGGCGACTTGAAAATGTGGGCCGGTCGGTTATGGCAATCCATGCAATCCATAACGTTTATAGCGGATGCTTCCGGTTCTCCCTGAAATTCTTCCGTGCGGTAAACCGTCACTACCCCCTGTGGATTAGTCACCCGCACCCAGGGAATGTTTTGTTTCTGTTTGTCGGCTGCATAGTACTCGATCTTGTTATTTACATTCATGTGCCAGTGAATGCCCCCGATGGGTCCTTGAGTGGCGTCACCGCCACCTACCTTGAGGGAGAGCCGAACCGAATAGGGCGTATTCTCCTTGTCTGCCAAAAAATGGTTGTAGGTGCGGTCCAGGTTGCCCACATACATGGGTGGCCAATGGCATTGCTCGCAGGTTTCCTGGGCCGGTCTTAAGTTGGAAATGGGTGTCTTGATGGGCCGAGGATATTTGTCGAAAGCAGTGGCGTAAACCTGATAGGCTCCACTGATTTTGGATTTTACGTACCAATTGGCACCGGAGCCGATATGGCATTCGGAGCAGGAGACCCTGGCATGGGGTGAATGCATGTAGGTAACAAATTCAGGCTTCATGACCTCGTGGCAGGCTTGCCCGCAAAATACCACCGATTCCGTAAAATGATACGTCTGGTAGCTACCGATGGCGGTGAGGAGCAAAAAGATGGAGGCACCAACGGCAAAGAGAACGAGGTCTTTCTTGTATCGCCGCCGGGTTAATTGTACCTCCTTCGGCAACAACTCTCCGCGCGCTGTGGCACGGGCGATTTTGCTGCGCCGGATGACCGCCCCGACAATGAGGAGACTTGTCCCGATAACGAGAAATACGGGGGCCACCAGATAGGCCAAAATCCCCATGTAGGGATTGCTGTGGCCCGTCATCATGTCGATGGCGAATAGAAGCATGAAGGCAAAAAGGCTTCCGAACGCCACAATGACGCCGCTCAGGCTTATCCAGTTGCGGAAAATGGAAGCTCGTTTATAGGCCGGCTGCTCTTCGGGAACTGCTTCGTCTGGATTCACCTCGGTCATTTCTGTTGCACTTTCGAGTTTTGATTCAATGTAAATACACCGCAGCCTTTACCCACAGATGCCTGACAGGAGGGTAACTTTCGGAGGTAGTGCGGGCGCGGGGCGGTTTATTCGCCCATAGCGCGGATATAGACCACGAGGGCATTGATATCCTCGTCGGACAACTTTTCGGCATAAGGCTTCATGAGGAATTTTTCGCCTTTCTTCACTCCATCTTTGATGGCGTCGAAAACTTCCTCGTCCGTAAACGCCTCTTGAAACTCGGCCTTGGTATAGTCTTTTAGCTTCAGCTTCATACCAGCCTTGGTTTTCGCTTTGCCATCAGCCCCGTGGCATTTGGCGCATTGTGATTTCCAGTTATCTTCGACACTTTCACCCTCAGCCATGGCCTGCCAAGGCAGAATGGACAGGCCGATCATTAGCGCAATTATTTTAGCCAGTTTGTGCATCCGTATGTTCCTTTCGCTCCTTTTCATGGAAATGTATTATTCTGCTGCCCCGTAGGGCCGGAATCGAGTTTTGTCTCCTTTTTCAGGGCCAATATATACCAGGCCAAACGGAATGTCAAATGCTCGAATAACGTATTTTTTTTAAATCTTCCTGGCGGTCCATTTCACGAAGAGCTGGAATACAGAATTTCGGAGATGGGTGTCAGTTCCCAGATTTCAGGGTTCGGTCGTGCGGGTTTCGGGACTCGACACTATAACTTGAAACCTGAAACCTTTAATACATATCTTAACTCCACCTTCAATGCCTTGGTATTTTTTTATTTTTTCACTATGAATAAGTTAGAACGCGCCGCCTATACTGCAAAACGCCTTGAGGAACTCTATCCGCAACCGGCCATTCCCCTTCATCACAAGGATCCATTCACCCTGCTTATTTCAGTTCTACTCTCGGCCCAGTGCACCGATGTGAGGGTTAATCAAACCACCCCTGCCCTCTTTGCGCTGGCCGACAACCCAATGGATATGTCTCGCCTTTCGGTCCAAACAATCGAAGACATTATCCGCCCCTGCGGGTTGGCCCCGTCAAAAGCAAAGGCTATCGCCGGTTTGTCGAAAATCCTGCTCGATACCCACGGCGGGAGGGTACCCTCCACTTTTGAGGACTTGGAAGCGCTCCCCGGAGTGGGGCATAAAACCGCCTCCGTGGTCATGGCTCAAGCCTTTGGATTTCCCGCCTTTCCGGTCGATACGCACATTCACCGGCTGGCCCAACGATGGGGGCTGACCAACGGGAAAAATGTTCAGCAAACGGAGAAAGATCTCAAACGTCTCTTTCCGAAAGAGGCCTGGAACCGGCTGCACCTGCAAATCATCTATTACGGCAGGGAATTTTGCAGCGCCCGGGGATGCGACGGCACGGTATGTGAGATTTGCCGCACCTGTTACCCCAATCGCCGAAAACCGTTCGTCAATCGTAAAGCCTGAAACCGGTTTGCCCGCACCAATTCATTTCATCCCCAATTTGGCTAATTTGGGCGAAATGACCATCCGGCAATAGGGTGCGGCGCGGTTGTTGTCATAATAATCCTGATGGTAATTCTCGGCCGCATAATAACGGGACACGGGAGCGATTTCAGTTACTACGGGTGAGTTGTGGCGCCCGGATGCGTCTTCTTTGGCTTTTGAATCTTCAGCCACGATTCTTTGTTCTTCCGAATGGTAAAAAATGGCTGAACGGTATTGTGTTCCGGTGTCGGCGCCCTGGCGGTTCAAGGTGGTGGGGTCATGCAATTGCCAGAATACAACCAGCAATTCCTCATAAGAAATTTTTTCGGGCTCGAAAACCACCTGGACAACTTCGGCATGACCAGATTGCCCCGTGCACACATCCCGGTAGGTGGGATTTTCCGTATGTCCGCCCATATAGCCGGATGAAAAAGAATTAATCCCTTCCAGGCGCTTGATAACCGCTTCCACGCACCAGAAACATCCGGCCCCAAAAGTGGCAGTCTCAAGATTAACAGGTTGAGAGGTTGAATCAGTCATTTCTACCAGTTTCGCATAGCAGTTTTGAATAGTTGGGCAAGGTTTTCTTCCGTAACGTCTCTGGGAGCGATCAAAAGAAGCCGCTTTTGGGCGAATGCCCCTTCCACCAGTTCTGGAATATCCGCCTCGTTATAACCAACTTCTTTCAGCCCTTTGGGCAGGTTGGTTTCTTTCATCATCTTGAGCATGGTCCCGGATAAAATCAGACCCGCCTCATCCGGGCCGGCGCCGACCACATCCGAGCCGAGCGCCGCCGCCGCTTCCAGGTGCCGCTGGGGCGCTGCCGGAGCGGTGAAGCGAAAAACAGCCGGGGTGTTGAGAACCACGGAAATCCCATGAGGCACCATGGCGTTTTCGGACTCGTAACCGCTGGCCCGGTAAGCGTGCTTGAGCCCCGAAACCCATGTGGCCATGGCGTGGGGAATAAGCACCCCGGCATTGCCGAAAGCCTGCCCGGCCAAAGTGGCGGCAAACATCAACTCATGACGTGCCTGGTAGTCATCCGGATCTTTGACAGCTCGCACCAGATTCCGCCCACCGATGCGGATGGCGGCCAGGCTGCCGATGTCTGCATAGGGGTTGGCCCCCTGGTAGGGCGGGCGCTTTTCCGGGCTTTCGGACATGGGGCGGCTGCTGAACGGGCGGGCGGTATAGGACTCGATGGCATGGCTGAGAACATCGAACCCGGTGGCCGCTACCACTCCCGGCGGCATGCTGTAGGTGGTTGTGGGATCGACCACGGCCAGAGTGGGTCTCAACAATGGAGAAGCCACCCCGGCTTTAACCTGTCTTTCCTCAAGATCAAAAATGGAGACAACGCTGGTTTCACTCCCCGTTCCCGAGGTGGTGGGGCAGGCAATGTGTGGCTTGAGCGGACCTGGAATCGGTTTGCCGCCACCGAGCGGGGCATAAATATAGGCCATTAAATCATCCGGGTAGGTAGCCAACAAATTGGCCGCTTTGGCCGTATCGATGGTCGATCCCCCGCC
>JAJFLT010000148.1 GCA_021772555.1 Opitutales bacterium
CTTCTCGTCTGGGGGAGCTGGCCGCAAGTTCAGAAATTGTCTCCATCGTTGAAAACAAGCGCGTCAAGGCCGCCGATTTTGATGATGATGACTATGCCTACTTCAAGAAAAAAACCTGGGTGCGTGTGCGTGGTTTAAGAACGACTGACCGTGCCTGGCCGGTCGGTATGGACGTGGGAACCGATGAATTGCATGAAGAACGAATCAACGGACGTGGTGTGACGGTGGCCGTCCTCGATTCCGGAGTATTCTTTTACCCCATCGACATGGCCGGTGTGACCGAGGAAGACGACCAGTTCACCACCCATGCGCGGGTGAACATGGAAGACGCCATACGTTTTGTGGTGCAGGCCGATTTTGTCGGTGACGGTGCCTGCTATGGAGATGGCTATTTCGAGGACGAAGATCTCGACGGCTACGATGACGATGACCTTAACGGCATGTGGCAATACGATGGGTTTTGCATCAGTGATGCCCAGAACAGCCGCGACTACTACGGCCATGGTTCCCATGTGGCCGGCATCATCGGCAGCCGCTTCAAAGATGTGGATTCAAATACATATCTGGGCATTGCTCCAAGGGCCAAAATCCTCAGTGTGCGGGCGCTGGATGACGAAGGCATCGGAACCTACGAGGATGTCATCGAGGGAATCCAGTTCGTCGTTGATAACAAGGATTTTTATAAAATTGGCGTGCTCAATTTAAGCCTCAGCGCCTATGCCACCACGCCCTATTTCGTGGATCCCTTGAATCGGGCCGCAGAAGAAGCTTGGGCCGCAGGTATCGTTGTGGTGGCCGCGGCCGGAAACACCGGGCCCAACGCGGAAAGCATCACAGTACCGGGAAACGATCCTTATGTGATTACGGTGGGCGCAGTGGACAGCAATGTGACAGCCGCGGATTGGTCGGACGATATCCTGCCGGATTGGTCGGCCACGGGACCGACGCTGGATAATTTCGCCAAGCCGGACATCCTGGCCCCGGGCAGCAAGATCGTTTCCTTCATGTATAACGATCCCAACGACATCACCAACTCGGCCACCCTCGTTCAACAACACCCCGACTACACGGAAACGAGCAGCCTCTTTCGCATGAGCGGGACCAGCATGGCAACCGCGGTTGCCTCAGGTGTGGTCGCCCTCATGCTCGATGAACTCCCGGACCTGGACCCCGACCAAGTCAAATTTCGTCTGATGTACACGGCAGCACCCGCCGTTAACGATGCCGACGAGGACCTGGTTTACAATATCTTCCAACAAGGACTGGGTCGCATCTGGGCGCCCGACGCAATATTCGGGGCCGATATTCCGGAAGACGGCAGAGCCAATTACGGCATGGATTTGGAAGCCGATCTGGCCCACGGAATCGGTTGGATCGACCTGAATGGCGACGACATGGTGGACCCGGACGAAATCGATCCGGTTGAGATGTCCTACCATTACATGGGACCAATCGACGTTTTGACGAGCGATGACGGTTCCAGTTTTCTTTACACCCTTTATGATGAGGAAGACGACGCCACGGTGGCATTGGGCGCGGCCTGGACGGACACCCTGGAGTGGTTGGATGCCGAAACGCTGGAAACATCAGGCCTGACTTGGGAAGAAGATCAAATCGGCTGGGACTATGGCATGGTCTGGGCCGGTGGCAGGTCATGGGCCGGTGGCAGGTCCTGGGCTGGTGGCCGTTCATGGGCCGGCGGCCGGTCATGGGCCGGTGGTCGGTCTTGGGCCGGCGGTCGATCCTGGGCCGGAGGTCGTTCCTGGGCCGGTGGCAGATCCTGGGCTGGTGGCAGATCCTGGGCTGGCGGGCGGTCCTGGGCCGGTGGCCGTTCATGGGCCGGCGGGCGGTCCTGGGCCGGTGGCAGATCTTGGGCCGGTGGCATCGGAATCGCCAACACTATGTGGATTGATGAATAGTTATTAAAGACGTCTCATTTCCAAAGAACAATTAACGTCTTGATATAGTATTATTGCCGCTTCCTGGCATAATACCCAATCATTTGACGACTTGGAGCCGGCAGGTTCATGATGAACCTGCCGGCTTCTTTTTAAAATAGCGACGGCCTGAAAATGGAGGAGTCTGTCCGCCCGGTGGTATTTTTCTGCTGACTAACACCAGCAGGCAACCATCATGACGATGTAAATGAGCCCTGCCAATTCGCGACTCTGTATAAGGAATATCGGCCATCTTGTCACCATGGATGCGGTCGAATCGATTTTCAAAAATGCCTGGATTGAGATAGCCGACGGAAGGATAACCGCTATCGGTTGCGGCGAGCCACCTGAACCTGCAACTACCGATTGCGAAATAATTGACGCACACCAAGGCATCGTGTTGCCGGGTTTGGTCAATACTCATCACCATTTTTACCAGAATCTGGCCCGAGCCTATACACCGGCCACGAACCTGGCCCTGCTTCCCTGGCTGACATGCATCACGCCGCTCTTCAAAAATTTGATGCCCGAGGACCTTTTTATCGCCTCTAAAGTCGCCATGGCGGAGTTGATGCTGACCGGTTGTACCACCACGGCGGATCATCATTATCTATTTCCATCAGCAAGGGCCGGTTTCATCGACGCCCAATTCGAGGCTGCCAAAGATATGGGGATGCGGTTTCACGCCGGTCGCGGCTCCATGGACACCGCTTCGGAGATCATTCCGGATTGGGCAACCGAATCGGTAGACGAAATCATGAATGACTGCCAGCGCCTACGTGACCGCTACCACGATCCCGCCAGCGGCAGTATGCGCCAACTGTTCCTGGCCCCGTCAGCCCTCACCTGTGCATCCCCTACCCTATTTTCTGAAACTGCCCGTATGGCTTCCACCTTCGATCTGGGTTTACACACCCACTGCGGGGAGACACTGGAAGAAGACCAATACGCACTCGACCACCTGGGGTGTCGACAATTACCGTTCCTGGCCGATTGCGGTTGGGAAACAGAGCGCGTGTGGCTGGCCCATGGAATCCATTTCGACGACGGGGAAATCGCCCATCTCGGCAAACATAAAATGGGCATCGCCCACTGCCCCTGCTCCAACATGCGGCTGGGCTCGGGAATCTGCCGGGTTAATGACCTGCAAAATGCGGGAGCCAAGGTCGGCCTGGGAGTGGATGGAAGCGCATCCAATGACTCCGGACACATGCTCAACGAAGTGCGGCAGGCGCTTCTCCTAACCCGGGTTAAACATGGGGCTGGAGCCATGAGCGTTGGAGAAGCTCTGCAGATGGCCACGACCGAAGGAGCGGCCTGTCTCGGCCGCAGCGATGATCTGGGTTCCCTGGAAGTCGGCAAATGCGCGGACGTGGGCATCTATCCGGCAGATGATATTTTCAGCAGTGGGGCCGAAAACCCGGTCGAGGCCCTCATTCTATGCTTCCCCCGTCAAGTGGACACCCTGATCATCAATGGACGCATCCGAGTGCGAGAGGGACGCATTCCCGGACTCGATCTCGACAAACTCCTGGCCTCCCACCGGACAGCGGCTAAGCGCATTCAGACTTGATAATTCGAGAATGTAGTGTTAGGTTTTCACAATCGTTCCGACCGGAGTCAGAGCCTCTTGTAATCTGATTTCGATAAAATGAAAAAATTACTCATCTGCGCTTTTCTGATCCTTAATTGTTCCGCGGTTTCAGGAATAGTCCTCAATATTCCTGATTTCACGCCATCAGGAAACTTGACTATCGATTCAGACGCAGAAGTACGGACTGACGAGCTAACAATATCTTTTGGCGGAGAAGAAATTCAAGGTGTTCTGGTTGAAAATGAAAATTTTGCAGTCTTCGCTTTTAACCAAGTCGTAATTGGCCCCAATGCCACAATTAATGTCAATGGTACAAATGGCTTTGCTCTTCTTTCATTAGCTGATATCAGTCTGTCTGGCAGCTTAATAGCATCAACAGATGTTTATATTGGATTCGGCGGCGTGTTTTCCAATAATAACGGATCCATAAACGTAAGTGACTCTCTGACTATTCGCGCATCATTGCTCGGAATTGAAGACGAAGAAAGTGTTGTCCTCCAACCTGGAGGGTCAAATTTAATAATCTCAAACCCTACGTTTGGGTCTGTCATAAATATTGAATTCACAACACAACCAAATCCATTGACAGTGATTGATTCAACAGGCTCAATCGTCGCAATCCCGGAACCTAAAACAACCAGTTTAATACTTTTGGGTGCCATAGGTTTATTAGGGTCTAAAATACGACACTTGTTTTTAGCCTGACAATATATTTGCCAAGAAGCATAGTTTTTGCTAGAGGTATTAGTTGTGTACAGGGTGAGGAAAAGTGGCGCGTTTACTCTGGTCGAGATAATGATTGTAGTCGTTATCATTGGCTTGCTGGCGGCTATGGCCATTCCGGCCTTGAATAAAGTGCGCGCCAAGTCGCAAGCAACGACGATCGCCAACGACATCCGCACCTTCCGTGACGCCATTGAAGCCTTTGTTTTGGAAAATGGCGTTTTCCCCCAAATGACGGGCGGTGGCTACCCAGCGGTTTTCTCTGGATGGATCAGTGAATCAAAATGGCAGGAAGGCTCATCCCTGAGCGGGGGTTCGTGGGACTATTATTCGCCGGGGGGCGCCTACATACCGGAACTTGTCCTCGACACACCGGGCCAGGACAATAGCGCGATTTTTGCTTTGGTTGATGAAATCCTGGACAACGGGAACGCAACCACGGGCCAGTTGACTTATCAAGCGGAGTACCTCCTCTACCAGTTCCCGCAGTAGGGTAAAGAATCGGCAATTAAACCGATTCAGCTGAACGAGCGGCCACAACCGCAGGTAGATTCGGCGTTGGGATTGCGGATTTCGAATCCTTTGCCATGCAGCCCGTCATCAAAATCCACTTCCGAGCCTTTCATGTGGGAGAGGCTTTGGGAGTCGATGATAAAGCGCACACCGATGCTCTCCAATTCGACATCTCCCTCTTTCTTATGGTCGAAGGACATCCCGTATTCCATGCCGGAACACCCGCCGGATTCCACCAGCAAGCGCAGTAATTGGCTCTCATCGGCGACATCTGACCGCATGGCGCGGATGCGGTGGGCGGCTCTTTCTGTCAGTGTGATCATAGGGCTACAGAATGGGCAAAAATTCCGAAATGTCAATGGAAGGTGAATTGCGATACTTAGTAGAGAAATGAACAAATTGCCGATATCAATAATACTTGACAGCAATTTTCGTGCTAGAATATTTCTTCCCGCTTGCAAGGGTAATCATTTTGCTTATTCATTAAAACGTGGCTTCTCTCGAACATCTTTACAATGAACTCCACTATGCGCTCGTGCGCAAGATTGCTGAAGGGGGCATGGGGGTGGTTTATGAGGCGATTCAACTTGGGGTGGATAAATTCTCCAAGACAGTGGCCATCAAGTTGATACGTGAAGAATTTTCCGCCATTCAGGAATTTCGCGACAATTTCGTGGGAGAGGCCAAATTGGTAGCAGATCTCATCCACACCAACATCGTGCAAACCTACCATCTGGCAGAAATATCGGGACAGTATTTCATGGTCATGGAATACGTCAGCGGGTACACTCTGGAGGAATTTATCTGCCAACATCGCTGCCTGGGACGGCGCATCCCGGTGGATACCGCGGTTTTCATTGTTTCCCGCGTGATAAGAGGTTTAGCTTACGCCCACGCTGCCGAAGATAAACAAAAACGGTTGCTCAATATCGTTCACCGGGACGTAAATCCCAAAAATATAATGCTGGCCAACGAGGGAGACGTCAAACTGACGGATTTCGGCATCGCCAAAGCCTTCGACCTGATGTATAATGAGGAAGGAGAGGTGATTGCCGGAAAGGACGAATACCTTTCCCCGGAACAAGCCCGCCGGGAAGTCACCGATGGTCGGGCCGATCTTTTTGCCAGCGGTATCGTGTTGGCGGAGTTATTGCTCGATGAAAACATTTTTGAAGCGGACAACCCAGCCACTACACGCCGCAATATCCTGGAAATGCCCATCCCTGATTTCACTACCTATCGACCGGGAATCGATGAGAAGCTGAATGAAATATTGCACAAGGCATTGAAGCGCGACCGGGATGCCCGCTACCAAACAGGAGTGGAAATGCTAACGGCTTTGGAAATGTATCTCTACAGCGATGGTTACGGGCCGACGAACGAAAAATTGGCCGGCTATATAAGCGAGCTTTTCGTCGACGGGCCCGCCTATTTGCAGAACCCCGAGTTTGCCGGCAGGACAACATCCTTTGGACATTAAACCGGTTAGACCTTACCAACCAGATTCATGTCATGATTTTCCAAGGATTGCAGCAAGTTCAAAAGCAAACCCAGTCGCTCGTACTGGCGCCGCAGCTTCGGCAATCCTTAAAAATCCTGCAGGTTCCGGCCCTGGAACTGCGAAATACCATCCTGGAAGAATTGCAAACCAATCCGGCTTTGGAAGAGCTTCCCATGACGGAAATCAGCCTGGAGGAAAAAAAGAGCGGCGAAGATGAATCGACGAAGGAGGACCGTTCCAAGGAACTAGAATTTGGCGACGACTTCAAAGTGCTGACGCAAATCGACGAGGTCTCAAAAGAAAACTACGAACTGGAAAATGGGAAGTCCAGCTACTCCCGCGAGGCAGCCGATCGACGTCAACATTTCTTCGATTCACTGACCAGCGAAACTTCCCTGCAGGAGCACCTTATGCGCCAGGCTGAGTTGACTGAATCGAATCCGCAAATCATTGAGGCGATTGAATACCTGATAGGGAGCCTCGATAACCGCGGCTTTCTCACTTCGAGCCTTTCCGATGTCGCATTACTGTCACATCTACCTTTGAAAACAGTGCAGGAAGCACATTCGCTGCTCAAAAGCCTCGATCCGCCCGGCATAGGTTGCGCGGACCTGCAGGATTGTTTGATTACGCAGCTCGAACTGAAGGGAAAAGTTAAAAGCCCGGAGGCGAATCTAATCCGCAATCATTTTGACCTTCTGCTCCGTCGGCGCATTCCCGAAATTGCCCGAAAAACCGGCATCGGAATCGAAGAGGTGCAAAAGCTGATTGCAGAAATCTCCACTCTGGATCCAGCGCCGGGCCGAAAATTCGGGGAAGACACCAACCGCATTGTCCAGCCCGATGTTAAAGTTGAAAAGGATGGCGACGATTGGAGAATCTCTTTAAACAACGAATACATCCCCAGACTCTCCCTCAGCGGAACCTATAAAGAAATGTTGGCCAAGGGGAAACTGTCCCCTCAGGAAAGAGTTTATATCCGGGAGAAAATAAGGTCGGGAAAATTTCTCATCAGCTCCATCGAGCAACGCCAGCAGACAATCGAGCGCATAACGAAGGAGGTCCTTCGCATGCAGGGCGATTTTTTTGAGAAAGGGGTGTCCTATTTGCGCCCGCTGACAATGAGCCAAGTGGCCGATGAAGTGGGGGTTCACGAAACGACGGTGAGCCGCGCTCTGGCCAATAAATACATCGAGACGCCCCATGGTGTCTTTGAATTCAAATATTTTTTCAACACCGGCTACAACCGGGAAAACGGAAAGTCCGTAGCCAATACAACGGTCAAGGAGATCATTGCAAAAATCATTGATTCGGAAAATTCGAACAAACCCTACAGCGATCAAAGCATCGTTGACATTCTAAAAGAGCGAGACGTCAAGATCGCCCGCCGAACCGTGGCCAAGTATCGCGAAGAACTGGGCATCCTGCCCACCAACCTGCGCCGCCAATACCGTTAAAGGGGAACCACGCTGGTTCCGCCGCCTACCGATGCCAATTGCCCGGCGCCAACAAACACTCCTCTTGCTCGACGCCAGCGCGACGGAAACCCAAACCGGAATATGGCGCGACGGTCAATGGCTGACCTTTCAGCGATTTTCTGGAGAAACCCTCGACACTCTTTTTCGGGGCGTATCTTGCTGTCTGGAAGATACCCGTATAGCTTTCAGCGATGTGGACGGATTTATTTTCTGTGAAGGCCCCGGTTCGGTCCTGGGAATCCGCCTGGCCGCCATAACCTTGCAAGGGTGGAAATCCCTCCCCAGTTACAAAGCAGCGCCCATCCTGGTTTATCGAAGCCTGCCCACTATGGCGCGATTGCTGCAAATTGAAGAAAATCCTAAAACACCCTTCCACTGCATCGCCGAGGGCGGCAGGGGCCTCTGGAACCTGCACACGCAAACCGAGAACGAGAAAAATCCTTGTACCGAAATGAAAACGGTTGCGAGCGAGGCTATCGAGAATTTGTCCGAACCGGTTTTCCACATACCCTTGGGACGGCAAAAGCAGGTCCCTCCCGAGAATGCCGAAGGCCGGTTTTACCATATCGAGGGAATTGCCAACTTGTTGTCCAACGAGGAGATTTTTCGAATGGAAGAGACTCCCCAAGTTTTACGAATCGATAATACTAATTATGTTAAATGGTCCGCTCAACGGCACCGTTGAAAAGAACATAACCGGTCACCAGCCAATGTCCACAGCGCAAAGATCTCTATTGCCCTTAGATTCTTCCTACCGATGCTGGGCCGAGATCGATCTCGGATCGCTGGAACGGAATATCAAGCGCATTCGGGCCGCCTTGCCGGAAGGCATAAAATACATGGCGGTGGTAAAAGCCGATGCCTATGGACATGGGATGGCCCAAACGGTGTCGCGCCTGATGCGCAGTGGAGCGGATATGTTCGCCGTGGCCAACATGACAGAGGCGGCCGAAATTCTGGAAATGGGTTCTGGTTGGCCCATCCTACTTTTGAGCTCTATCTTACCCGATGAGGACCGCTTTCTTGTCGATTACAATGTCATTGCCACGGTCTCTACGGCAGGAGAAGCGGAGCGTTTTTCCCGTGTCGGGAAAGTGGCTGGCAAATCCATCCCGGTACACCTGAAAATAGACACCGGCATGGGGCGGTTGGGTGTTTGGCATGAGGAAGCCCCCGCGCTTTATAAAAAGATAATTAAAAACCCTCACCTCAAGTTGGACGGAATTTTTACGCATTTTTCCAGCGCGGACAGTGATCAGAAATTTACTGACCATCAAAGAACCCTTTTTTTAAAAGCGTTGGATAAACTTTCAGGTCTCGATCGGTCGAAAATGCTTATCCATGCCGATAACAGCGCGGCTCTCGAATCGTTCATGCCAGAAAGCTCATTTAATGCTGTTAGAATTGGCCTTCTGCAATTTGGAGTTCACCCCTACAAGCAATCTTTTCTGGCCAAGGTAACGGTCGAACCTGTGCTGAGTTTTCACAGTCGCGTGGGATTGGTCAGAACACTTCCAGCGGGAACGGGAATCAGTTATGGGCGTACCCATGTCTTGAAAAAAAAATCGCGCGTTGCCGTCATTACGGCCGGTTACGGCGATGGTCTTCCGGTCAGCGCCAGCAATAAGGGAAGAGTGCTGGTGCGGGGGCGCAAGTGTCCGATTTTGGGCCGCGTTACGATGGATCAAGCGATCATCGACGTTACAACGATACCGGAAATTCAGGCTGGAGAACAGGTAACTTTCATTGGAAAGCAGGAGGGCGCCAATATTGACGTTACTGAATTCTGCCAATGGGCCGGTCAAATATCCTGGGAAGTGTTTTGCACGATTACCAAGAGAGTCCCTCGAATTTATCGCACCGACTCCGCCGACTGACTCATTTTTTCGTTGTGTGGACAATAAAAGGGCTGTCTGGAGTGGTCTTATCACCTGACCGTGAGTGAGGAAGGAATCAGACGTCTATCCGCATTGCCGGATGCGGAGACGGTCGATCATTTGGCGCACTACGTGCTCCCCAAATTGCACGAGGGTGAACTTCGAAAGGTATCACTCAATTTTTTGTTGGAGGCTGAGGGCAACCGTTCGGAACGGGTTCACAATTTCTTGATCGCTCTCCTGCAATCACCACACTATCAACTTTGTTAGATATTGGTCCGAAATTCAATTTCCTCGCCAGAGAAATACACCATGAATCCATTCGAAAAAAGACTGCCCACCACCCGTCGCGAATTTCTGACCAACAGCGCCCGCGGCATCGGCTTGCTCGCCTACAATCATTATGCACCCGCATTTCTAACCGGTTCTGCCATGGCGGGAGCCCCGGCTGCGGAAAAGGATCGAACCATTTTCGTGCTCATCCAACTGGCGGGTGGAAACGACGGCCTCAACACGCTCGTACCTTTTGAGGATGACCGCTACTACCGGCTCCGTCCACGGCTGGCATTAAAGAAATCTGAGGTGCTACGGATTGAAGATGGGCTGGGGTTTCATCCGGCCTGCCGTGAGATGGCGGAACTCTATGCCCAGGGGAAGGTCGGGATCATTCAAAACGTGGGATATCCCAATCCTAACCGCAGCCACTTTCGCTCTTCCGAGATATGGGAGACGGCCAGCGCGAGCAATGAATTTCTGTCCAGCGGATGGATGGGCCGGTATTTTGATCATAACTGTCTTGGCAACTCGAATGAATCCGACCCGGTGGGGGTGCACCTGGGAAGAGAAACGCCCCAATCTTTTTTTACCGAAACACCCCACAATCTATTCGGAATGCAAAAAATTAATCGTGGTAAGAGAATAAAGGCTGGTCGGGAACTACTGGAAAACCTGGCCCACGCTCCCGCCATAAACGAGAATTCTGGATTTTTAAGCCATACTTTAATGAATGCCCTGGCCACGGAAAAGCGTGTCCAAGCAATCGCAGCCCGCTACCGACCGGGAGTCGATTACCCCACTACCCGCCTGGCGGCTTCGTTACGCGGCATCGCCGCCATGATCGCCTCCGGCCTGCAAACACGGGTTTATTTTGCATCCCAGACGGGTTACGATACCCATGCCAACCAATTGCCAGTGCAAAACCGGCTGCTAGGCGAATTATCCGGATCTCTGGAGGCTTTCCAAAACGATCTCAAGGCTCACGGTCTCGAAGATCAGGTGCTGACGATGACTTTTTCCGAATTCGGGCGTCGTCCGATTGAAAATAATGATGGTGGAACGGACCACGGAACAGCAGCGCCGCTGTTTGTGATGGGATCGAAAATAAAAAACAATATACTGGGCGCCCCACCCGATCTAAACATCGATAAAGGCCAGGACCTGACTCACACAACCGATTTTCGACAGGTTTACGCCACCGTGCTGGATAAATGGCTCGATTGTTCCTCGGAACCGATTCTGGGGAGAAAATTCGCGCCGCTGCCGTTTGTTTGATCGTTAAATTCGTGGCATGTTAAAAATATCGCCGCATAATGGGCCGGGTTGGAGAACGACGGGCACATTCGGCAAAACCGGCCTGACGGAAAGCCGAGGCCAATCCGGTGTAGGCGAAAACGGGTGGCATGGGGTCTTTTTTCGGCTCCACGGGGTAGCCTTCCAGAATGCTTCCACCTTGCTCTTGCACGAACCGGACGGCGGCCTTGAGAAGCTGCAC
>JAJFLT010000149.1 GCA_021772555.1 Opitutales bacterium
TAATCAGACCTTCCGCAAAAATGGTTGTAGCACCGTTTTCCATCATCCATCCGATGTTTATTCAGGAGCCGGGATCGGCGAAAACCTCCCCCTCTTCATCTTCCACTACGTCTTCCTCTTCTTCGGATTCATCGAACCCGAGATCGGGCAAGGCGCTACCTCCCAGTGTAATGGTGGGCCGGCCTCTATCGGCCAATTGCTCATCGGGATTCGGAATCACGGTGACCTGGCGGTCGCCCTTGTTCAAAACGATTTGCCATCCGGCCACTTCGGTTTCCCCATCAACCACCCGGGGCGATTCACTGAGGACGACCTTGCCTTCCCTCGGCAGCACTTCCGCCCTCCCGGCATAGGCGGCGCGCCCGGCCTGGAAAATTTCTACATTTCCGGTGGCCACAATGATCTCGATAGCGCCTATCTCCCCAACCGTTGCGTCGGGATCGTCCGCCTCACTCTCACGTAGGGCGATAACTTCCATGCGGTCGCTTTCAACGACCAGATTAGTTGCCTCCACCCGAACATTTTGATCGAAGTAAAAATAATTTTTTTCCACCGTGCTCCTCATTTCCATGTGGTCGCTGACAATTACGGTGGCGTCTGCCGACTGGTCGGTTTCATCAGCCCCGGACAAAGACGGCGGCAACAGAAACACGACAAAAATCAGCGCAAGCGCAAAGAAGGGTTTAAAAAAATGAGCCTTCATCCAATCCCTCCTCACTTTAAAATTCCCGCCAATTGTTGCCGGAAAGAAACGCGCACATTTTTATCGACGTTGACGGTGCGGGTACTGCCGGTCCATTTCCAATCCTCCCCCTCGATCTGAAACTGGTTGCCGGTAATTTTAATTTCGGACTGCCCCAAGGCCTGGCTTTGGCTGACCAGCATGGTAGCGGCGGGGCTTTCGATGGTAGTATGTACTTTAAGATCCGCATCTCCGGAAAAAAGACGCAGTTCCATACCCGTAATATCGATCCGCTCCTCATTGACATAGCGCCCCTCACGCCCGCGCAACTCCCAGATTTTATAACCATTTTGGCCGAAAATGGGGAGCTTGAAATCGAGGACAGGCGCATCCGGCGCCAAACGGGCTTCCAAAACAGACACACCGACCGGAGAATGAGGGATAATCAAAACCGAAACGACAATGAGGAAAGTGCAGAAAAAGGCGGAAAAACCGAACCCATGACAGCCGGAATAGTCCTTTGATTTTACAACTTCATCGCAGCGTCCTGTAGCCATATATTCAGCCTAGGAGATTCTTGCGCAGTGATTCAACGAATAAAAAATAATTTGCGCTTGCCCCGGCATTCTAATCCGCTTCCAGCGCATCGCAGAGCTGACCGCAGAGGTTTACTTTGGTGAATTCGTTTTCTACGGCTGTTTGACCAATTTTTCCCATTGCGGCCAGTTCCTCCGGTTGCATGGCCAGGCATTGGTTGACAATTTTGACGAATTGCCCGACTTCGGAATGGTTGACCTGCCACCCGCAATGATGTCGTTCGAGGATGTCGTCGATGTGACTGGGTTGGGGACCGAGATAGAGTATGGGCTTGCCCAGGGCCATGGCGCCATAAAATTTGCAGGGGTGGTTACAGCCGATCATTGAATCTCCCAATGCCACCAGATGCAAATCAGCGGCGGACAGTGAATACTTAATCCGGTCCAAGGGTTGGTAGGGCAAAGAAACGATATTGGAGGGTTCATGGCGCTCGATGAAGGCATCGATTTCTTTTTTCCCTTTCCCCCCGCCGATAAAGAAAAAGACCACCTTGGGGTTGTCGAGCAATTGACGGGTCGCTTCCAAAACCGTGGTCAATGGATGGCAGGGGCTGTGGTTTCCACTGTACATCACGACGAATTTTTCCTCCAGCCCATATTTTTGGCGAAACGGATTCTCGCTGTGGGCAATGGCCTTCAAATGCTCATTGAGGGGCCATGTGGGAATGATGGAGAGCCGGCCCTTTGGCCGTATTTTTCGAGTCAGCCGTTCCTTCATAAAACGGTCAAGCGCGATAACGTCGTCGGCATTGGAGAGAATTCTGCGGTTGAGCCAGTCAAACAGCTTCACGGGCAAACTGTCCGGTTGAAACATGCCCATTTCCACGGCCTGATCGGGGTTCAGGTCCAAAACCCACCATTTAATGGAAACGGAGCGAAAAAGTCGTATCAAAAGCGCTGCCATACTGCCCATAGGCGGTGAAGTGGGTACCAATACGGACCGTAGGTTTTTAAGAAAAAGACCGCCCAAAAAGCATTGTTTCAAAAATAAAACCTGCCCCAGCAACCTAACCGGAATGCTCTTTTTACCGAAAGAGGAAAAGGGAAATCGTCGTATTTCAACACCATCCAGAATTTCCTGCGGAAGGAATTTCAGAGTGGGATCATCGTAGCCACGGTTTGCCGTGTAAACCTTTACCTTCCAACCTCTTAAAACCATTTCACGGGCCACATCCGCGATATACTGACCGCCGCCTGCAGGATCCGGTAAATACACCTGCGTGATGATGAGAAGGGTTTTGGGCGTAGGATTGCTCATGGTTTTTTGACTCTTCCAGGGAAGACAATGGGAGGTTGCCGGGTTAAAGCATTTTGAGCAAACCGAAACCCACAAATAGTCCCGCCTCAGGGCACAAATAAAGTATTGGACGAGAGGGGGAAAAATCTTTAGCCTCTCCCCCTTTTTCAAAATATAGAAGCTACTCGTAGCTACTAAAATCAGTCAAACAGACATAGAAAATCGCTGAATGGAACGCCTCCATTCATACTGGAGAATGGAGTATGTCAAAGCCCCCAAAGAAAACGAGGGGTTCGAAGACCTGTTCTCAAAACTGCATCAAACCGAAAATGACAAGGACGCCCTCATCCTTTGGCGAAGTTCGTTCAATTATCTGGTGCTCAACAAGTTTCCCTATAATCCCGGGCATTTGCTGGCCGTTCCTTATCGGAGCGTGGCCGATCTCGAGGATTTGAGCGCAGACGAGAGCACCGACCTCATGGCCACCATCACCAAAGGCAAGCAAATCGTGCAAAAATCCTTCCAGCCGGACGGCTTCAATATCGGCTTCAATTTCGGGCGTGCAGCCGGAGCCGGCATACCCACCCATTTGCATTGCCATATCGTTCCACGCTGGGAGGGGGACACCAATTTCATGCCGGTGCTCGGAAAAACCCGTGTTCTCCCCCAGGCATTGTCCGAAACCTGGGAAAACTTGAAAAAACACTGCTGAAATTCCAGCCTTCAATAAAAGCTGCGCGTCCATAGCTCAATGGGCGTATAAAACGTATGGCCTGAAATTATGCCTGAAAAGACTCTTCAATTTCCCAATCCCCGCCTCTTGCACGACCTCTATTGCGGCAAGGAAGATAACTTGGCGGAAGTGGAAAACGCACTCTCCGTCAAGCTCGTCACGCGGGAAGACTGGCTGCGAGTGGAAGGCGACGATAAAGCCATCGACAAAGTGGAAGCTCTTTTCAACAACCTGCACCATGGCCGTTCCCACGGAATGATCGTCAATAATGCAGACTTTCGAAACTTACTGCGGGCGGTGGCTAACGGGCAAGGCAAGCAAATGCAGGGTCTCTATGAAAAGCCCCTCATTATTCAGGTTAAAAATCGCAGCATAGTTCCACGCTCGATCAACCAGAAAAAATACCTTCAGGCCATCGGCAAAAAGGATATCGTATTCGGCATCGGACCGGCCGGCACCGGCAAAACCTATCTGGCCATGGCAGCGGCCATCGACGCACTCCTGAAAGAGGAAGTGGAAAAAGTGATTCTGACCCGCCCGGCGGTCGAGGCGGGGGAAGCCCTCGGTTTTCTACCCGGCGACTTGCGGGAAAAAATCGAGCCCTACCTTCGGCCACTTTACGATGCCATGTACGATATATTGGGCCGCGAGAGATCAGTAAAATTGATTGAGCGGGAGATCATCGAAATAGCCCCCCTGGCCTATATGCGGGGCCGCACCTTGCCGAATGCCTTTATAATTCTGGATGAAGCCCAGAACACCACGCCCGAACAAATGATGATGTTCCTCACCCGCATGGGCGACAGCAGCCGGATGGTCATCACCGGGGACATCACCCAAGTGGACCTGCCCTCGCGCATCAGCTCGGGGCTCAAACAGGCGATCCGGGTCTTAAAAGGAGTTGACGACATCTCTTTTGTCTACCTGCAGGGACAGGATGTGGTACGGCATCCCCTGGTTCAAAACATCATCGAAGCCTACCAACGTTTCACGGACGAAAGAGAACGAAACGGCAAGCAGGAGGCCGAATAAAACACCCAGAATTTTTAATTTAATTAATCGAACATCCCACCATGGGAATTTTTAAAAAATCTAAAAAGGAGAAATCCTCCGCCACCCGCCGGAAGAGGAAGGACGGGCGGGAATCAATTGCCCGGCAAATGCTGAACCCCGGGCGAATGCTTTTTGTTTTTTCTTTTTTGGGATTAACGGCGTTGGTTGCCATAATCGGTTTCGTCGGTCTGTCGCCGGCGGGACCCAGCATCCTGCCCAATCAGGTAACGAAAATACGGGTCGTGGCGGAAGTCCCATTTTCCTACCAAAGCGATATTTTAACCGCACATTTGATCCAGGACCGGCGCAACCGCCTGCCTCCTGTTTACAAGCTCAACCTGGACTCTTACCGGCGTTTTGAAAATTATGTGAGTAAACTGCAGGCAGCCCTCGTCGATCTGGAGAATGTGGTCAACGCATTGGAACCGGCGGAAAGAGTGGGCCCAATCCGGCGTTTTGCCAATGAGTTCGAATTGGGGTCCGGCTACAACCTTAACAGTGAAAATGTCGCCATTATTCTCAATGAAATCGATCCCCGGCAGCGCCCCGGCGCCATTCAGGAGGGGCTCATGATTTTGCGGGAAATTTACAGGGAAGGCGTTTATGATTCCAATAACGATGATATCCGCATCGGGTCGGACAGCTTGATCCGGTTAAATATAATTACCGAATCAGGCGAACAGGCACAAGTCAAAGTGCAGTCGGAAGA
>JAJFLT010000150.1 GCA_021772555.1 Opitutales bacterium
GAGGCCTTTAACACTTCCGGAGGTCTGGGTACGCTTTGCGAAACGTTGGACGGCAAGGTAAGGAAACTTAACTATAAAACCGTTCGTTATCAAGGACATCAGTATCTCATGCGTTTCCTGATCGAAAGCCTCAAGTTGGGTTCGAGAAGGGAAATACTGAAGGATATTCTGGAAAAAGCGATTCCCATTACCCTGCAGGATGTGGTGCTGACTTTTTGCACGGTCAGCGGGCATGCCAATGGCCAGCTTTTGCAGGTCAGCGATGCCAGAAAGATTTATAACCGCAAGGTGCATGGAGAACATTGGAGCTCCATCCAGATAACGACAGCGGCTGGAATCTGCGCGGTGGTCGATTTGCAGGCCGAGGGGCGGCTCGCCCCGACCGGCTTTATTCGGCAGGAGTCCGTGTCTCTATCCGATTTTCTGAACAATCGATTCGGTCGTTATTTTTGCACCGAAGGTGGAAAACAGGAACCCTCCGTGGCCATCGAACCGGTTAAAGATATATTTTCGGCATGAACAATAATTGGTACGACAAATTAGGTTTTAGCGCCCTGGGGGCCATTGATAATCTGCCCGGTCATTTGGTGGGCGGTGAGTCCCAACCTGGGCGCGGAGGCGTTATCGAAGTGGCTTCTCCCATCGACGGCGAAGTTATTGCCCGGGTGGGTTCCTGTTCTCCAGACGATGTGGAGGAAACAGTTCGCCGGGCGCAAGCGGCGTTCAGAAAATTCCGTTTAATACCGGCGCCTCGCAGGGGTGAGTTGGTCCGGCGAATTGGCATGATTCTTCGCCGGCATAAGGAAGCCTTGGCCGAAGTGGTCACCCTGGAAGCTGGGAAAATCATTTCCGAGGCCCGCGGCGAAGTGCAGGAAATGATCGATATATGCGATTTTGCGGTGGGTCTTTCCCGGCAGCTTTACGGGTTGACCATCGCCAGTGAGCGACCCGGCCATCGGCTCATGGAACAATGGCACCCGCTCGGCCCCATCGGGGTGATCACAGCATTCAATTTCCCTGTCGCCGTTTGGGCCTGGAATGCCTGCATCGCTTTGGTGTGCGGAGATCCAGTCGTTTGGAAACCCTCCGAAAAGACGCCCCTGTGCGCACTTGCCTGTCACTTGCTGGCCAACAAGGCGCTGGCCGAGATGCCCGATTTGCCCCAGGATTTGTTGTCCGTGACGATTGGCCTGGCCGACACGGGCAAGGCCATCGCATCCAATGCCGGGCTGCCCCTGGTTTCGGCTACCGGTTCTGTTCCCATGGGCCGAGCCGTGGGGCAAACCGTGAGCGCCCGGTTGGGCCGCTCCCTCCTCGAACTGGGCGGCAATAACGGCATGATCTTAACGCCTTCAGCTGATTTGGAAATGGCTTTGCGGGCCATCGTTTTCGCAGCCGTGGGAACCTGTGGGCAGAGGTGCACAACCCTCCGGCGACTCATCGTCCACCGGTCGATTGCCCCCGCTTTAACCGAGAGACTGAAAAAATCTTATGCCAGCCTTTCCATCGGAAATCCGGCCGACGAAGGAGTATTGGTGGGGCCGCTCATCGACGAGGCGGCCTGGAATCAAATGCAGGCAGCTTTACAATCCGCTCGCGCCCAAGGTGGAAAGGTCCGGGGTGGCGAAAGGGTTTTGGAGGACGTACCAGCAAGCGGATTTTATGTGCGGCCCGCCCTTGTGGAAATCGCATCGGATGCCCCCATCTTGCAACAGGAGACCTTCGCCCCCATTTTATACATTCTCCCCTACGATGAGTTGGACGAAGCGGTGGAATTGCACAATGCGGTGCCCCAGGGATTGGCCTCCGCTATTTTTACCGGTCGCATGAACGAGGCGGAGCTTTTCCTCTCGCCGGGCGGTTCCGATTGCGGAATCGCCAATGTCAACATCGGTACCTCCGGGGCCGAGATCGGGGGTGCTTTCGGCGGCGAAAAGGAGACCGGGGGCGGGCGAGAGTCCGGCAGCGACACCTGGAAAGCATACATGCGGCGACAGACCGCCACCATCAACTACAGTGGTGATTTGCCACTTGCCCAAGGCGTTAAGTTCGACCTTGATTGACGGGACCATCGTTTTCTATGTTCCGCTACGTTTTTTTATTTCTGATCTTATTGGAAATTTCTTTGGTTGGGTCGCTATCGGGAGCGGTCCGCAAAGTGGAGATAAATTCGCGTCAAATTCTCCTTGAGGGTCGCGGTTTCGGGTCGAGCGGACCCTATGAATTGCTGGAGGGTAGCGTCCTTTTCGGTTTTGATCCCGCCCATCCAGCCAATGACAGGATCGTCGATTTAAAACTCGCTCCCCGCAACACGGAGGACGAGGTCGAGGCGCGGGCCAATCTGGTGGTCCTCAAGCCAGCCGACCCCGACAGGGGAAACGGTATCGCCCTGGTCGAGGTTAGTAATCGCGGCGGCAAGTTTTCTCTCAGCTATTTCAACCGGGCTATGGATCGGGAACTGGTTGTCAACAATCCCGATTCGTTCGGCGACGGATTGCTCATGCGCCAGGGTTTTACGATAGTGTGGGTGGGTTGGCAGGCGGACGTTCCCAGGGGCAAAGGGCTTCTCCGGCTGGAAACTCCTGTGGCCACGGATTTGAATGGCGAAACCATTACTGGTCTGGTCCGCAGCGACTGGACGGTGGACGAACCGGAGGACACCCTCCCTTTGAGCCACAGGGAGCATATTCATTACAAAGTAGATGATCCCGCGCATCCCGATAATGTGCTGACCGTGAGAGACGGCCGCGATGCCGAGAGGGTCGTCATCCTACGTGAAAAATGGCATTTCTCGAAAAAGAAGCAGGAGGCCGATGCCATCACTTTGGAAAACGGGTTCCAGGAGGGAAAAATTTACGAACTGGTTTACCGGACGCGCGACCCGTCCGTCATTGGTTTGGGGTTGGCCGCCATCCGCGATATCGTCTCCTATGCCAAGTATGATGAAAACAGCCTGTTTCCGGCTCGGCATGGTATCTCGGCCGGGGTTTCTCAAACGGGTCGTTTTTTGCGGCAGTTTCTTTACCACGGTTTCAATACCGATGAGGAGGGGAGAAAAGCCTACGATGGCATGATGATTATTACGGCAGGGGCCGGGCGGGGCAGTTTTAACCATCGTTTTGCCCAACCTTCGCGCGACGGGCATCGTTACTCCGCCTTTTTATACCCGACGGATATTTTTCCTTTTTCCAGCCAGACTCAATCGGATCCCGAAACCGGGCGGTCGGACGGATTGCTTGCGCATATGATGAATGAAAAATCCGTTCCCAAAGTTTTCTATGTCAATTCGGGTTATGAATACTGGGGCCGGGCGGCCGCATTGATCCATACTTCAGTTGACGGTAAAAAGGATTTGGAGCCTCTGCCCAATGAACGAGTTTATCATTTGGCCAGTGGCCAGCATTTCGTGGCACCGTTTCCGCCCGAGGATAAGGCGGGCTTTACGAACGAGCGGTTTTTAAGGGGAAATCCTCTCGAGTATAAGGTGAATTACCGCTCTCTTCTCGTGCGCCTGGCGGATTGGGTCTCGAAGGATGATACGCCTCCAGCCAGCGCATTCCCACGGTTGGAGGATGCGACACTAACGGGTTTCAATGGATTCGATTTCCCCCATATTTCCGGTGTCGATTCACCTCAAAAGGCCCACAATGCCTACCGGGTGGATTACGGGCCGCGCTGGGATAGGGGCATCATCGATCATCAGCCGCCGATTGTTGGATCATCTTATCCGGTCCTCGTTCCACAAGTGGATGCTTTCGGGAATGAGCTTGGAGGCATCCGCAATGTGGAGTTGCGGGTTCCCCTGGCTACTTATACTCCCTGGAGCCTACGTATCGGTTATGCGGGCGGAGCGGATGAAATGATCGATTTTTGGGGAAATGTTCTTCCCTTCCCCAAAACGGTCGAAGAAAAAGCTAAAACCGGCGACCCTCGGCCGGCCATCAAATCTCTTTACCCAAACCGGAAAAAATATTTGGAAAAAGTCCGCACCGCAGCTGAAGATTTGGCGGCGCAGGGGTACCTTCTTCCTGAAGATCTCGATTACCTTGTGGCGAGGGCAGCAGATTATTGGAACTGGATTTTTGGAAGCCCGGATGGACCATGAATCCCATCCACAGCCAACGTTACAAAGTCCGCAGCTATGAGTCCGATTCGAGGGGTGCGCTCAAGGCGGTCAGTTTATTGAATTACTTCGAAGATGCCGCCGGTGAGCACGCCAATCTGCTCGGTGTCGGCGGGCGCGACCTGATGGCGAAAAAATTCAGTTGGGTGCTTTCCCGATTGCATTTGAAAGTGATCCGCTACCCGCATTGGGAAGACAGGGTCACGTTGCGAACCTGGGCCCATGGTTGGAAAAAGATATTCGCGATAAGAGAATTCGAGCTATCCGGCGAAAATAGCGAAATTTTTGCCGTGGCCACAACTTCATTCATCACCATCGACTTAGAACAGAAAAAACCGGTTAATGCGGAAACCATCCTTTCCGAATTTCCACTCCATGCCGAGCGCGCGCTTCAGGATTCGCTCGGCCCAATGCCCAAATTAAAAGCCGATCTGCCTTATCTGGAGAAACCGTTTCTGGTGCGCTTGAACGACCTCGACCTGAACCAGCATGTTAACAACGCCGTCTATGTGCAATGGGCTCTGGAAACCCTGCCCGATGAACTCGGCAAAGATTTCGGTCCCATGGAGATCGACGTCGCTTTTCGGGCCGAGACCACTTTCGGGGACAGGGTGTTAAGTCGTTCCCAGTATCATGACGATGAAGAAAATGAAAAGGGAAACTGGTTTCTACATCAGATCATCAGTGAAAATGACAATCGGGAGCTGACCCGTCTGCGAACTTGCTGGCCGTGATTTAAATCAGGATTTTTTCACCTCAAGGGCCCGTTCGATGGCGAAGAGAACATGCTCGGTATGGGCTCCGGTTTCGTCGCTCCCATCCGGCCGATTGCGTAGCCTCCTTTTGATCGAGTTGAGATTGAATAATGCCGCCGACTGCGATGGATAGTCATATTGTGAACCTCCGTCAGGTCCCGCTATGGCGATCAGGCGGTTGATATACTCCAATTGCAAATTTTGCCGCAAGGTATTGACTTCGCCCTCGGCATCGGCTTCGAAAACCGCATCGGTCAGATCGTCCAGGAACGCCATCAGGTCGTATTCATTTCCGTAGATCCGCGAATCCGTGATGCGGGCCAGAACATTGCGGTGAAGCAGGTGATTAAGGATATCATTTTGAATACTCTGAACTCGCCGATGGACCTTGGGGTCTTCGTTGTCACCGTAAAAATCGAAGCCGCGCCTTTGCATGGCGAGGTAGTTGTAGAGTCCCTCCGGAGTGGAAAAAGCCTCCGGTGAGAACACGTATTTCCTGAGCACATTAATAGCCCGTTTCTGATCGTCCAGGCTGACCGGTGTGAAGGGTTGTTTGGCG
>JAJFLT010000016.1 GCA_021772555.1 Opitutales bacterium
CCGCGGATGAGCAAGGAAAATTTTATGGGCATTTCTTTCTCCTCGATGTCCATTTCCCGCTTTAAATGGGCTGTTGAACGTCGCCGCTCAATAATATTTATTCGTGGGCCTTCTTGTTCCAGACCGCGAGGGCGAAAACCATGGAGAGGACGGAGCTACCGATCCAGAAATAAAAAGCCCAGCGGAAATTGTAAACGTCTTCGTTACCCACGACCGATTTACCGGCGTCGATGAGCAGCCCGCTGATCCAGTCCTGGGTCGCCGCCGCTATGTAACTGAATAGCCCGATCATGCCCTTGACCGCGCCCACCGCCCCTTTAGGCATTAAATCCACGGCGATCAATCCGGCCAGAAACACGATCAATCCGCCGATACCGAATCCGAACAGGCCGAGAGCCAAGGCATCGAGGTAAAAATGCCCCGGCGGCACAACATAAAGCATTATCAACGATACTGTCTCACAGAGGCCGTAAAAAAGAGTAGGGACATTTCTGCGCGAATTAAAAAACGTATCCGAAATCCAGCCGGAAAGCACTGCCCCCAAAAAGCCCAAGAGAGGATAAAGGGACAAGGCCGCCCCAGCCTCAATCAAGTCGTAACCCTTGGCTGTTTGCAGGTAGAAAACCCCCCAACTGTTGATGGCGTAACGGCCCACATACATGGACGCGCTACTCAGGCCCATGATCCAGACGATCGGGCTTTTTAAGACTACTAATTGCTGTTTGCCAATTGTGTCGCTGCTCGGTTTACCGGCAGAAAAATCCTGGCGGTAATCTGAAACCATGGGAAGGCCGTATGTTTGCGGGCGGTCTCCCAGACTATAAAAAAGGATTATGGCCATAGCGATACAGGCCAAACCGGGCCCTATGAAACCAAACCGCCATCCGAAATAACTGATAATCGCGGCCGTGCCCAGAAAAGTCAGCCCCTCTCCCAGGTTGTGGGCGCCCGCCCAGATGCCGTAGCGCTGTCCCCGCTCCTGATGGCTGTACCATTGGCAAATGGAAACCACGCTGGGGGCCGAACCGATCGACTGGAACCACCCATTGAACAGCCATAAAACCATAAACCCCCAAAAAAAGCTGCTCAGTCCAAACAGTATATTGACGACAGCCGAACAGAACAAGGCGATGGACATGAATTTGCGAATATTCGCTCGATCCGCCAAAAATCCGTTAAAACATTTGCCGAAAGCATATACATAAAACAGGGCCGATCCGATGATTCCCATTTCGGTCACATCCAGGATACCGGCGTCCAGCATCGGTTTTTTGGCCACTGAAAAACTGAGCCGACAGGTATAAAAAAACCCGTAACCCAGAATCAGCCAGGTGAAGATTTGTAACCGCTTGCCTTCATACATCGATCGGACCTTTTCCTTATCCTGGATCAATGGAAGGTCGGGCCCGGTTTTGAAATAATTGATGATTTTGTTTACCATTTTTATTAAATCTCCTGGCAATAACCGTATTAGGCTGGAAAACCTGAAAAAGTAGCTTCAGCCGCCGGAAGGTCAACCGTTTACCAGTTTCTTTTGTTAACCGTTCACTGCAATTCTCTGACCGGCGCGACAGTCTACGAATTCAGAACCACTGCCTATGCGGAAAGGTCCGGAGCGAAATTTTTAAAAATCACAATAGCTGCAACTCAGTTTAGCGCCATTTCGGAATGCTTCTATTCGCCTCACTCCGACCAAACCGCATACTCGTTGCCGTTGGGGTCTCCAAAATGAAAACGCCGACCACCGGGAAATGAAAATATGGGTTTCAAAATGGAGCCTCCGGCATTTTCAACTTTTGACTGGGTTTGCTCCAACTCATTACTATAGAAAACAATAAGAGCACTACCATTTTCGGTAGAAGCAGTTAAATCAGATTTATAAAAACCACCGTCGATACCTTCATCTGAAAATGCGGTATACTTGGGACCATAATCTACAAAGGACCAACCGAACACAGAGGCGAAAAATACTTTAGCCGCCTCAATATCTTTCGCCGGAAACTCAACATAATTTATTTTCTCGTGCTCATTCATCGCTTGGTTTTTGAATTATGCACAACGTATACATTAGCAGCGCGAGGCACGATCCTCCATCTACATATTTTGTTAGGTTTCATTCGATATAGATAATTCTTTAGCCATCAACTCTCTACCGGCTTTTCTACTTGATCCTGTTCAACGGTATTAGGTCGAATATGTAATACGAACATTGATTCCTATAATTATTCGATATATTACCTCAATCTGAATCGAGACGATCGGATGATTTTTTCTTCAAATTTTTGTGTGTGAGTACAACGAATTCCTTGCCATCGCTTTCCCGCTGGAATTTGTGGTCCTCAATAAAACCGAGTCGTTTGCAAACTATTATAGCCCGTTCATTGAAGGCAGCGATTGTGACCCTAAAGTGTTCTGTTTGAAATTGGGTGGAACCGAATTCCAGGCCCATCCGTATTACTTCCTCACCGATGCCTTTACCCGTCAGATCCGGTCTTAATCCGCCACCCGTATCCAAATAAAAGTCATCATAACTTCCCCCGAGAACTCGACCGTCTTTGCCAAAGGAACGAAAGCCGATGAGGTTTCCTTCGCTGATAACTGCGAAAAAACTATTCGCATCATTCATGAGGTAGGTAACGGTCTTTTCGCAGTCGGATTCAGAGTATCCATAAACGTCGTAGGGCGCTTTATATTTCCAAGAAATGATCTCATTAGCGTAATCAATCGACATAGGCTCGAAAGATAATTTCATTTACTAGAAAAATACAATAGCAAGAGGCCTTACCGACCTATTTGATATATTATATGAAATTTGACGTTAAAATAACATCAAAGGATATGGGAATCAGCACTATGACGATCTTGAATAGTAGCCAAAAATTTTAGAACAACCGTTAAAAATGCGTTGGTTCGCGGGGGATGAATTGGCCGCGGGTGGTGTCGCCAACGAATTCGCCGTTGCGAACGGCTACTTCTCCTCGCACCGTTACGGTTTCAGGTCTTCCTTCTACCGGAAATCCTTCGAAGCCGCTGTAGTCCACGTTCATGTGGTGAGTTTTGGCAGAAATGGTTCCGCGGTATTCCGGGTCATAGATAACAAGGTCGGCGTCGCTGCCAATCTGGATGGTTCCTTTTTTGGGGAAGAGGCCGAAGATTTTAGCCGCTTGAGTCGAGGCGACATCGACGAATTGGTGGACATCGAGACGTCCTTTTTTCACGCCGTTGGTGTAGAGTAATTTGACCCGTTCTTCGATGGCCGGGACGCCGTTGGGAATCTTTGTAAAATCGTCTTTACCCATCGGCTTCTGGTCGGCGAAGTCGAATGGTGCGTGGTCTGTGCCGACGGTGCTGACGAGTCCGCTGCGGAGGGCATCCCAAAGGATCTTCTGGTTGCTTTTTTCCCGAATGGGCGGGGACATGACATATTTTGCCCCTTCGAAATCGGGGAGTTCCGCATAGGAACTGTCCAGCATAAGGTAAGGGATGACCGTTTCCACCCAGACTTTGCCGCCCCGGTATTTGGCTGCCTCGGCCACCCGTAACGAAGCGTCGCAACTGGTGTGCACAATATAGATGTGGGCGTCATGCAATCCCGCGAAGGTGCACAGGTGATTTACGCCGAAGGCCTCGACCGCCACCGGGCGGCTGCGTTCGTGCCACTCGGTGCCCGTTTTTCCGGCTGCCATAAATTCTTTTTGGCGCTCCTCGATAGCGGTCGGGTTTTCGCAGTGCGCTGTCGTTATGATTCCGTGCTCCTTGGCGAATTTCAGAGTTTGGTAGAGTTCAGTATCGGTTACCCCGAAGGCGCCCTTGTAAGCGAGAAAGATTTTAAATGAAGCGATACCTTTTCCCACGGCGTCCTTCAACTGGTTGGCCACGGATTCGTCCCAACGGGTCACACCGAGGTGGAAGGTGAAATCGCAGGCGGAATGCCCGCTCGCTTTCGCGCTCCAGGTATCGAATGCATCCATGGGCTCCTCCGTTCGCGCGGGGACGACCATTTCGATGTAGGTGGTGGTACCGCCGAGGAGAGCCGCCTGACTGCCCGTGGTGTGGGTGTCCTTGGCGTAGGTGCCCATGAAAGGCAGGTAAATATGCACATGCGGATCGATGAAACCGGGAAAAACCTGTTTGCCGGTGGCATCGATGACCTCGGTATCAGGCGACGCCGATAGGTCTTTGCCTATCCGGGTAATCTGTTCGCCTTCACAATAAATGTCGGCGACATAGCGTTCGCTTGCGGTGATAACTTCTCCATTTTTTACTAGCAGCGGCATGGTGATTTTAGGTTATGTTTTTTTGGCGGTGGATTAATTCAAATAATTTCTCACGGAGACACTGAGGCACGGAGGTATATTAAAGGTATCCATTGATGGTTCTTGTAATTCCATCTTTCATGAGCGCTTCACCAAAATTCAGTAAATATCCAAGCTTGATACCTGTCAGTTTTAGATAAGTTAACAATTGTTTCTTATGGGCGTTATTTATTCTCTCGATGGATTTTATTTCCAATATCACTTTTTCCTCAACAATGATGTCCGCTCTAAATCCTTCGTCAAATTTTATGCCTTGATATTCTATGGATACGGAAACTTGTCGGTGAGCTTTCAACCCTTTTTACGTTAGTTCTCGTGCAAGTACTACCTCATAAACATTTTCAAGCAATCCTGGTCCAAGTTCCCGATGCACGGCGATTGCTGTATCGACAATAACCTTCCCAACTTCATTTTCATTCATTTTCTCTCACTCCGTGTTCTTTGTGTCTTTGTGAGAAATTATTTTAGTGTTCAAAATTAAAATTTGATCTAATATCAATTTCTTCTCACAAAGCCACTAAGAGCACAAAGATTTTCTAACTGTAATAAACCTTTGGTCCAAGTTCGCGATGCACAGCGATTGCTGTATCGATAATGATCCTCCCAATTTCATTTTCATTCGTTTTCTCTTATCTCTGTGTCTCGGTGAGAGTTTATGTATAATTAATAAAAAATTATGCTTTGCGCCAGACATCGCCTTCTCCTTCGGCGAACCAGCGAGAGGTGACAACCTTGCGTTTGAGGTAGAAATCGGCGCCTTCCCGGCCCTGCATGTGCCGATCGCCATAAAAGGATTCGTTCCAGCCGGTAAAGGGAAACATGGCCATGGAGGCCGGAACGCCCACGTTGATCCCGACCATACCCACATTGACGCGATGCTTGAACTCACGGGCGGCGCGTCCGGATTGGGTGTAAATAGCGGTGCCGTTTCCGAAAGGAGAGGAATTGGCCAGAGCGATGGCGCTTTCCAGGTTGTCGGCTCGGAGCACATTCAAGACGGGTCCGAAGACCTCCTCCTTATCGATGGTCATACCCCTTTGCACCTGATCCACTACGGTGGCTCCGACAAAAAAACCATTGGGTGTTTCGGGCACTTGCGGGGATCGACCATCCGCCAGGATTTTGGCGCCTTCTTCGGCGCTTCCACTAATTAAATCGTTGATACGGTCGCGGTTGGGGGCGGTGATGACCGGTCCCATGTTGGGCTGCGGAAGCCTGTCCGTGGGGCCGACTTTAATGCTATTGGCCGCTTCGACCAATGCCGGCACCAGCAGGTCTCCCGCTTTGCCCACGGCAATGGCGCTGGAGCTGGCCATGCAGCGTTCCCCGGCGCAACCGAAAGCGCCCCCGGCCAACCCATCAACCGTTTTGGCGATGTCGGCATCGGGCATGACGATGATGTAATTCTTGGCCCCACCATTGGCCTGCACGCGTTTGCCGTGCCGGGTGCCGGTTTCGTAAATATATTTGGCCACGGGAGAAGACCCCACAAAGGATACAGCTTCGATGTCAGGATGAGTGAGGATGGCGTCAACGCTTTCTTTGGCTCCGTGGACCAAATTGAGCACTCCCTTGGGAAGACCGGCCTGAACCAACAATTCAACCAGGCGGACCGCTGAAAGAGGCACTTTTTCGCTTGGCTTGAGAATGAAGGTATTTCCGCAGGCCAGAGCCAGGGGAAACATCCACATGGGAACCATGGCGGGGAAGTTAAATGGGGTGATGCCCGCACAGACGCCTAAAGGCTGTTTGAGCATCTCACAGTCGATTCCGGCGGCCACGTTTTCCATGATGTCTCCCATCATCATTTCCGAAATGCCACAGGCATATTCCACGCTTTCCAGGCCTCTTTGCATGCTGCCCCGTGATTCGCCGAGCGTTTTGCCGTGTTCGAGGGTGATCAATTCAGATAAAGACTCAAAATTTTCTTCCAGCAGCATTCGGTAGCGAAACAGTAACCGGACTCTCACCAGGGGCGGAGTCTCGCTCCAGGTGAGAAAGGCTTGCTTGGCCGACTGCACCGCCTGGTTGACAATATCCGCGTCAGCCAGAGGTGTTTCCGCAATCACTTCACCCGTCGAGGGATTGTAAACCGGCAGGGTTGGTAAGTTTTTTCCATCAACCCACTCGCCATCAATGAACATGGGGCAGGGTTTTAAATCAGTGGCTGTAGTCATTTATTTTAATACTGTTGTTTTGTTAGATTATTTTTTGAGGCAAGTGCTGGTTTGAAGGGATCAGGATACGCCAAGCAGGATGCTGAAACCTGGCACCTGAAGCCAGTATCCCAAACTCAACCTATTACGGGTGGGGTGGAATAGAGTCCATTTTTCCCTCGGCCACAAGAGTTTCATATTGTTGCCAGGAAAGGGGTGTTTTGTCGTTGGAAATGGGGGTCATGGCTATACACTCTTCCACCGGGCAAACCAGTGAGCAAAGGTTGCAACCGACACAATCCTCTTCTCGAACTTGCGGGACCGGTTTCCCCGGCAGACGGCCTGGGCCGATGCCATGATCTTCTGTGGGCGGAACCAGGTCGATGCACTGGTGAGCCCCATCTTCACAGGCAATGTAGCAGAGGTTGCAGCCGATGCATTTTTCGTAGTCGATTTGGGCCACCCGCTGGTAGTGCAGGTCGAGGGTTTCCCAGTTTTGCACGCTGGCCACGGACTTTCCGCAAAGATCGTATATGGTCTCGAAACCCTTGGAATCGAGGTAGTCGCTCAACCCTTCGTTCATATCTTCGACAATGCGGAAACCTCTGTGCATGATGGCGGTGCAAACCTGAAGGCTGGTTGCGCCGAGGGCGATAAACTCGGCCGCGTCCCGCCAATTGCCAATTCCCCCAATCCCTGATATGGGAAGCTCAACATCGGAATCAGCGGCGCAGCT
>JAJFLT010000151.1 GCA_021772555.1 Opitutales bacterium
CGGGAATTATTTGATGGAAATCCCAATGTAATGGCCTTGATTGAAAATAATCCCTTCCCGAACGAGCCGCCCAAATATTTTCGTCTTACACTATCCCATTACACCTTTACTGACAAAGCGACCCATAGAGAAACCGGCCGATGGTGGGATGTCGATCCCTTGCCCTACACGATTTCAGGGCCGGTGGAAAACTTACACCGGTGAGGACAGGTTTCAGTTGTTGGAACTAGAACCTGACAGCTGCAAATATACCCACTCAGTTTTTCATCCCCGGAAAGTAAAAATTGTCCCTATAGGTGCTGACTTTCCAGTGAGAATGTGGGGAAACCATGGTGATCTGCAATTTATTGATAACCTTTTCCGTGCCCCAAAATGAATCCTGGCCCGGGCGATCCAGCCGGATGATTTGATGAATATCCAGAGTGGTCGATTTTTTTCCTTTACGAATGTCCTTTACTTTGTAGGTCACCCACCGAATTTCCCCCCTTAGCTCCTCATCTCGCTTTTTCCTGATGGAGAATGGAATGAGGGCTTCGGGCCGACTTACCAGGTTTCGTGCGGCTTGTGGGTCTCCATCCAGCAAAGCCCGCGAGTATTGCTTGACGGCGATTACCTCCTGCGTGGTATGGGCCCTGACATACTTAAAAAGATTCAGTCCGACCAAAATAAAGATGAAAAAATATAGAATTCTTCTTACCGGTTTGGGAATCATCACCCACCCCCTTTTTCAGGTTGCAATATCATAGATTTATTTGGCAAAGCCATATCGATTTTAACGAGGTTTTTCAGCGCGCTGGGCAAATACAGCACCTATTTTTCCCTTCAATGCATCAATTTTCTACATCTCCGGTATAGGCATCTTGCACCAACAGTTTGTAAAGATGGTTCCGATAATAGCATAAATAGCAAAAATGGGAATAAGGTAAACACTTCCCATACGTAAAACAATTACCTCACTAATATAAAACAATCTCCTATGACAATATCAATTTTCAGGGTCGCAACAAGGGAACGAAACGAACTTGAAGTTTTTCCAGTGCCTTTAACCCGTTTTTTTCCTTCTTGTAGGCATAAAGAATCTGGCTGGGTTCCGGGCCTACTGGTATGAGGAGCCTACCTCCGACTTTTACCTGGGCCTCCAATTGCGGAGGCACGGTTTCCACCCGACAGGTGACAATTATCCGGTCAAATAGAGCCTCTTCGGGCCAACCTTCATAGCCATCCCCGCACCGGAATTCGATATTTTCATTACCCAGTTGATCCAATAAGTTTTGAGCTCTTTGGCAGAGGTGGGAATGAAACTCGATCGTATAGACCGTTTTTACGATTTCCGCCAGGACAGCCGTTTGGTAGCCACTGCCCGTGCCAATCTCGAGAACTCGATGTTCCGTCTCCAAGGCCAGCCATTCAGACATCAGGGCAACGATGTAGGGTTGTGATATGGTTTGCCCACAGGCGATGGGTAAGGCATAATCCTTGTAGGCATCGAGCTGCTGTGAGGGATCAACGAATAAGTGGCGGGGCACTTTGCGCAGCGCCTGGATCACCTTTGGGTTTGCGATTTCGCCGACCTCATAGCGCAAAAGCCGATTGACCAGTCGATTGCGTCGTTCAAAATAATTCATTCCGGTTCCCTGCCTCCCCTAACTTCCAATTAACCACAATTGTGTTCACAGAGCAAATGAGAATGGGCGGAGACCGGTAGTTGACTCCACCATTCTATGAATCAATCGTGAAGCTTTTCCAGCAAATTAACCCTCAATCAATCGTTTAGCTATGCCTGAAAATCCTTCGCCAATACCGGTTAAATTCGTCCTTATAACCATGTACGAATTCGATGGTGATGATCGCCCCGGCGAATTTCAGTATTTTTGTGAGGCAGAAGGTTTACAGGAGGCCTACCCGCTCCCTGCAGGAGCCTTTCCATTGTGGACAAACGATAAGGGACTACTGGGCCTTGTTATCGGGATCGGGGCGGCCAAGTCATCGGCTTCAACCATGGCTCTGGGTCTGGACGACCGCTTTGATCTCAGTCGCGCCTATATTATGATCGCGGGGATTGCCGGGGTCAATCCTCGCTATTGTTCACTCGGCAGTGTGGTCTGGGCCGACTGGTGCATTGATGGAGATTTGGCCCATGAGATCGACCCCAGGGAGATGCCCGAGGACTGGGACACCGGCCTTTTTCCTTTGGGCGCTTTTGCTCCTTGGGCTCCCATTGTTAAAGGTTCGGGGTATCATTTTCTGGAGGATGTGGAGGACGAAGTTTATGCTCTAAACAGCGATTTGGCCCATTGGGCTTATGAAGTTACGCGATCAATCGAATTGAGCGACCTGGATACGCCCACCATGATTGATTATCGGAAGAAATACACGGGCTATCCGGAGGCGCAAAGGCCCCCCTTCGTCATGGTGGGTGGGAATGTTGGAATCACCCGCTACTGGCATGGCAAAATAACCAGTGAGTGGGCTGAAAAATGGGTGGATTACTGGACTGGGGGCAAAGGAAAATTTGTCACATCGACCATGGAGGACAACGGTACCATGAGGGCCTTGACCCAACTGGCCAAGGCGGGAAAAATCGACTGGAACCGTGTCATGCTACTGCGCACGGGAAGTAATTTCACCATGCAGGCACCGGATGGGCAAACCGCCCTTGAAAGTTTATGCGGCAAGGGAACGGGCGATGAGGTGATGTTTCCCGGCTACCTGTCCAGCCTGCGATCCCTGCAGCGGGCGGGAAGCGCCGTCATCAACGAAATTATCGACAACTGGGACCGCTATGAAAGCGAGGTCCCCACTTCCAAAACTGGATAGCCCCGGATTTTTTTAGTATATTGAACCGGATCATGAGCGCCGGGCGCGAATCCAGTTTTGCACGGGAATGGCCAGGGCAACCGCGAGCAAGGCGGATGCGCCCAGCAAAACACCCTCCGGCGGCAGGGAAATTCCCATGGCGGCCACCGCCGCCCGGGCTATACTGGAAACCCCCAGGACCAGTGTGACGAAAACGACCGCGGCAGTGGCCAGGTTGGCTGGCAGTCGATTGATCCCATCACGGCCCATTAAATTTTTATCATTGACGATCAGGAATAAAAATAGAGCCGCGCAGGGAAGAAAAATACCATTGAGGGCCTGGGCCAAAATGATAACCGGGATGGGTTTGATTTGCAGAAGCCCGAAGATCGTCCCGATGAGCAAGACGCTCAACCAGACGGCCCGGAACCTCCAGGATTTCTCGTCCCAGGCGGGTGCATCGGGTTTACCGAGAAGGCTTTTAGCTGTTATGGCGGCAGCAAGCGGCGCCGTTATGGCAGACGTAAATCCGGCGGCAAAGAGACCGAAAGAGAAAAAATGGGCAGCCCAACCACCCATGCGCATCGTCAAGGCCGTGGCAATGGCCTGAAAGCTGAATTCTCCGTCGATGGAATAACCGACTACAACCACACCCATCGAAATCACGCCTCCCAGAACTATGGCCACAACAAGTCCAAACCGCAATTCGGACAAACTTTGGCCAGCCGCAATCCCCGAGCCGAGGAACAGGTTGTAGGGCACCACGGTGGTCCCGACGAGTCCCAGAACGAGGAGAGCGCCTCCCGGTGGTATTTGTGGAATGAAGAGTCCCTTTGCCAATTCCAGGGGGGGTGGCTGAGCCAGGATGGCGGTAATAAGAAAGACCAATCCCATCAAACCCACGACTGCTCCCATAGTATTGACCACCAAACGGATACTGCCAAACCACAGAAGCAACCCGGCCGCCAAAGCGATCACCAAAGTCAAGGTTTCTCCGGAAAATTGAGTTCCCAAGGCGGCACCGGCGACCCCGCCCAGTAAATTTCCGGCCTCGTAAGCGGCGCAGCCTAAAAAGATAATAGAGGCCACCGCCGCCGGTAAAAAACGGCCCAGCGGTAGCACGCTGCATTGCCTGCGGATAGCCTGGCCCAGATTAAGACCGGAAACCACCGTGATCCGGGCAGCCGCCTCCTGCAAAACCAGACAGGCCAAGGTCGAAAAGAGAAGCGCCCAGAGGAGGGTGAGCCCGTGCTTTGCACCAGCAGCAGCGGCCGTGGTTACGGTGCCCGGCCCGATGAAAGCGGCGGCGATAACCGACCAATAGAGGACTCGCCATAATCGCCGCATGCCTATAGAACCTATCTCAAATTCGAAGATGACGATGCAGAGAGCCATTATGAGTTATGAGCAAGGCGCGTCGGGACGTGCCGGGCTGGAAGCCCTGGCGGCCCGACGGAACGCCGCTCAAACTCATAATCGCCTCTGTCCGAAGGATTTGTGCGGCACGGTGGCACCTACGGCGTTGGTTCGCGAACGAAGGGCTCCAGCCCATCTGGGCGCGAAGCCGCCTGGCATCTGCCACCGTGGCGCTACAAACATCATTCATCTGCGATTTTGAGATAGGTTCTGAACAAAATTCCCCCATGGGGAAATGGCAAGTGCTTAGAATTCGCCCGGAAAATCCTACTCGGAGAAAAGCATCAAATGAATCGAGCTGGGTGAAGGGATCGGCCCTCCCGCAAAACGGGCTGCGACCACAGCGGTAATGTTATCGTGAAGTTCAGCCAGGTCGGCTCCCCCGGTGTCCTTCATACGTTCATTTAGGCAGGTGGCCGAATAAATGCCCCTGTTATTCTTAACTACTTCGAAGATCAATTCCATGTTTTCAGATTGGATTTGTTCAGGAAAAGCTTTTCATAATGCAACAATGCCGTAAAAAAGGCAATCCTAAAAGACTGTCGAAAGACATTGAAAGTTCCCTATTCTGATTTAAAAGAAAGAGGCGAGGATGGCAGAGCGGCAAATGAACGCCTGCATTCCAAATCTGAAAAAGTATGAAACATTGTATCATAACAATGGAAATTGCGGGGCCCACCAAAACCGGGGGCATCGGCACGCATTGCTATTATCTGGCCAAATTTTTGCGTCAATCCCTTGGACATGAGGTAACGGTCCTTTTGGGGATGCCGATCAAGGAGAAAGATTCCGCCTACTGGAAAACCTATTTCAAAGAAAAAATCGACGTCGATTTTGAGGCCCTGGATGACTACCCGCCGTTTTCGGAACAGTACAGCATGACGAACATCCACTACGCCATGACCTGGTCGCTGAATATCTGCGCCCGGTTAAAAGACTGTGATTACGATGTTTGCCACTTTCAGGAAAACAACGCCAATGCTTTCGTTCCGACAACGGCCAAACTGGCGGGACTCCATTTCAGGGATACCTTGCTCACCACCACCCTGCACTCCCCTGACCGCTGGATTCGAGAGGCAAACCGCGTATACTCGCACACGGGTAGCTGGGACCTGGCAATGGATTTCATGGAAAAACAAGCCGCCGAGAGGTGTGATTACGTGGTGGCGCCGGTCCATTATATGCTCAACTACGTCTCCGAACTGGGTTGGAAGGTTAAGCAAAAGGCAGAAGTCATCCCGTATTTGATCGATGGCATCGAAAAAGCGCCCAAACGCCCGTTAAACAAAAATCATATCATCTTTTTTGGCCGCCTGGAAACGCGCAAGGGTCTGGAAATATTCGTCAATGCCCTGAAAAATCTGCCACCACGCGGAAACGGACCGCTCAATGTCACCTTCATGGGCAAGCCGGGCACCGCGGATGGAAGAAATGCGCTCGAATATCTCAACCAGCACAGCAGATATTCCGCCAACCAGAATTGGGAATTCAAAACGAATTTGGATCATTTTCAGGCAACCTCCTACCTTCGGGACCATTCCGACGCCCTCGTGGTGACCGCTTCGCCGGTCGATAATTCACCATTTACCGTCATCGAATGCCTGGAAATGGAATTGAATGTAATCGCCGCCGCCTCGGGTGGAATCCCCGAGCTGATAGGTGGCCCGGGGCGGTTATTTCCACCAACGGCGGCTGGATTGCGATCCAAGCTGGACGAAATTCACGAAGAAGGACTGAGCGATTTCTCGCCCCACCGTTATAGTAAAGAGAAAGCGGAAACCGGTTGGGGCCGCTATGTAGAATTTCTGGCGAAAGAATGCCATTCACTTAAAAAAGCACCTCATGTCAGCAACCGTACCGCGAAGAAAAAAACCAGCGTGATCTTAACGTCCAGCCTCTCCGATGGAGTGCTGGAGGATACACTGGATTCCCTGGATAAACAAACCAGGACGGATTTTGATTTGTTTGTCCTGAGCAACATCGAAACAACCGATTTGCAGGAAAAATACTCCCGACAATCATGGAAATTTTTAGACAAAAACAACGAAAATGGCCACTGGAATAATAACGGTATAACGGACCTCGTGGGGCGAAACTTCGGGCTTTCACTAAATGATTCGGATTATCTCATATTCATGGAGGACAATTGCCTGGCGGAACCGGACATGGTGGAAATACTTGAAAATTCCATCGAGAATTTTGAGGCCGACGCCGTCGCTTGCTTTTACCAGACTTTTTACCGGTGGAGAAAATCACCTGATGACTTTGCCCAAAGCCGCTACTTTTATGGAAATTCACGAGAGTTGGGTTTCGTTGCCAACTGTTTTGCCGAGAGTGTTTTCATTATCAAGAGAGAGGTTTTTCAAAACCTGGGTGGATTTACCAGCGATGCCGAAAATATCACCCCGGAATGGGAGTTTTTTATTCGTTCGAGCTTACAGGATTACAAACTTGAAATTGTGCCAAAATTCCTTTTTCAAAAAAGCGTTTCCCCACAGAACAAAGCAAGCTCCTACAGTGCTTACTATGCCCATATGAACAGTGTAGAGCCTTTGCTCGGTAGTTTGGGCTATTGGGGGAAAAGCGTGGCCAATACCTTCCTCGGCATGGAACGGCACAACAAAATTTTAAATACCAAACTTAAACTGCATATAAAAGGACAGCCGATTACGGACTTGGACGCTTTTAAGACCATTCGGGAAATGGAAATCCTGCAAAACAACTATTATCATTTGCT
>JAJFLT010000152.1 GCA_021772555.1 Opitutales bacterium
AGCGGGTCGGCGCTTCCAAAGACAAGGTCGATGTTTCCGTCCTGATTTACATCACTGGCCGCCAAAGCCTGCAGGTTCAATTCCTTATCCGAAATCGTATAGGGTGACGGACTCCAGTTCGCATTTTGCTCGGCTCCACCCTCCGAGAGGAGGGTGTAAATAGTCGAATTATCCGCCAGAATGATGACATCGCCGTGGCCATTGCCATCAATATCGCCGCGCGCCAACCCGACGGGATTATCAATCTCGAATTCGGAATAGGAATCGACCTTGAATCCCTCTTGGGACCCCCAGAATACTCTAAGGAATTGACCATCTGAATGACCGGGTTTACCGGAGAAATTTTCGGCCAGCACCAGATCTGCCCAACCGTCTGCGTTGAGGTCTGCTGCTTCGATAGCGGAAGGATTGTACAAGGGTAGGGGCCGCTGGATTTTAGCGTCTGGCCAGCCATCGAGACCGCCGTAAGCGATGGAAAGGAAATAGCGTGGTGAGCCCTGCACGTTTTGCCGGTTGGGCATGAATGCGATGTCGGAATAACCGTCATTGTTAAAATCGTCAACGACGGCAGCTTTGCTTCCCAGAACACCAAGCTTTCGTGTAGAAACATGGCCCGCGGCATCCACCCTGGCCAGAGTCGGAGGCATGAAATGCATATAATCGTGGGTACTGTTGAAGATCACATCGAGGAATCCGTCCTGATTCAGATCGAATCGATTGATGACTTTTACCTTCCCTTTCCGCGTCACGTAGATGTTATTACCGGCATTTCCGAATTGGCCCTTAGAGAAATCTTCAAAAGAGTCCTGTGTCCAGGCCACCCCATCGGAGGCTCCGGTTAGTGTGGTTGAGAGCGGCAGGAGCAAGCCGCAAATGGTGAAAAAAAAGGCCCCTGAAATCTGGCGGGCCCGGATCTTGTTAGCATGAAATATTTTCATAGACGCAATTGTTTTAGGGATATTTTACTCATACTTGAGAGGTTGCTGGGCCGATCGAAAGTATCGACTCAAGGCGATAAGAAGCGCCCTGGAATTGGAATTCAGGCGTTCATTTGTGGCAAATCCATAGGAGTGGTAATAAAAGATAACCAAAGCATTTGGCGGTTCTTTCAATTCCACATGGGGTGATTGTGGGCCTTCACCCTAATGTATTATGAAATCACGGATTAGGCAGGTAGATGAAGTTAATTTCCACAATTATTGACCAAATCATCTGTCGCCATCTTCGAATTTGAGATAGGTTCTAATGGATTCGGGAAAATCCTTTCGCCAAGAATCATCTTCCTGTGCACCCCAAAGGTCGGTTTGTGGAAGCAAGTTTTCGGGAAGATTACCCCCAGAGAGCGATTCGGGCAAAGGTTGAAACCGAGCAGGCGCTCCGCAAGCCAGTGAGTTGGCCGGTATGTCTTTTGTCACAACCGCACCTGCCGCCACGAACGTATTGAGGCCAATTGTGACGCCAGGACAAATTGTAACGTTTCCACCTATCATAACATGGTCTTCGATTGTCACACCACTGATTTTGGGTATTCCCCGCATTGGACGTTTGTCGTTCAAGATCGTCGCACCGGGACCAATGAAAACCATGTTGCCAATTTTGGTCGCACTGGGAATATAAACGTGTGCCATGATCTTAACACCGGAACCGATTCTAATTTTCCCCTCTAACGTCGACTTGTGGTGAACTACTACACGGTCCCCAATGGTAACTTTGGCACGGATCAAGACCTGATGGCCACATGAGAAACGGTTGCCGATGTTTGTATCCGCATAAATAATTGAGCCCGAGCGGATGATGGCGTCGTCGCCTATACTGGTTGGTTGCGAATCACCCGGATACCGATAACCAAGCACGACCCCTTCGTCAATTTGGGCACGTTGACCAATAATGTAGTTTCTCTCATGTTGCATTCGCTACCTCTGAATCGACGCTATTTCGACTTTTTAGACACCCTCTTACAGTATTACATGCAAGATTAGAAATTATTTCGGTTGTCCGTTCGGAGTATGCGCGGTGATTGACGCCTTGGAATCTTGGGCTTAGCCCCGCGCCAAGAGTTCAGCCGCGCGATCGGCTATGACGTCACCGGCCGGTTCACGCAACGGCGGCCGGAATCTTGTGTAACGATAAAAAGCGCTCATGTATTCACGGTCGCCGGTATTTTTTGAATCGGTAATGTATCCGTGCGAGCCGTTAGTATAGCCGCAAGGGACCGTCAAAGGCAGCGGCGAGAGCCAACGAAGCCGCCGACCGATTCCTTGGAACGGCTCGCATTGCATGCCGAGGATGCCAACATCACCTATGCGAATCACATGGATAGGCAGGTCGATCGCCTTCATTACCGTGTCTGCGCGGCCTTTCCAGTGAAGCTGCAATGCCCACTCGTTCCAAGGCAGAATCAATTCAACCAGCGCCGCACGATAATTCGGAGAGAGGGCCCGCGGAAAATTCAGGCCTACACACGCAAGAGTGTCTTCATTTCCAGCCTTTGCCCGTTTGATAAAGTCCCGGATTTCCTCGATTTCAGCTATCAGCATTTCTTCTGAAGGCAACGGCGCCAACGGCACTGGCACGGTTTCCGCGGCATAGTCCATACCTCGGCGTGCGGAGGGTTTCAGCTCTTGCAGGGCATTAGTATAACTCTGGCCAAGCATCTGCCCGAACTGTCGCGCCCGCTCCACCCCACCGTGAAACATTTCTTTCGAATTGACGTCACCGGCACACCCTTGCAGAAAACCGACCGGAATCGGCTCACCGCCGCCAGCCAGTTCCCGGGCCACAATATCAGTGGCCGTTTGCGGCCAATCGCCAAATACGACAGGCTTTTCCGGGTGGTAGCTGGTAACGGGATGGCCCGTAAATTGTACCAATCCGGCCACCGCCCGACCGTCTGCGTTTTTGAAGACAATCACTGGCGCCTGGCGGTCTATATCGCCATTGAAATCCTTGCCTACAAGCTCGCGGTCCGCCTCCCGCATGAAGTAGGTAGAACCGTCGGCACGGTGGCCCTTGCGATTGTAGGTGATGCGGCCTTCCCTACCCTCGGCATACCACACACTGACCGGTTCGAGCCTATCGGGCAGGTGTTCGGCAGAATCACGTAGTTGTTCGACTAGCTTCTGCCCAATCGGATAGAGCTCGATTTCTTCTACACGCTCAGACGCGGCACTGTAATGATAATCCGGGATACCGCCGGAGGACTGGAGGGGGACACTATGATTGTGCGAAGAGAACACAATCACGTGATTTTTAGGCATATTGAGCCTCTTGGCCACGACGTCCTGCAGGTAATCGTTCGATGAAAAATCGGTGGCCACAATGCAAACACGCAGGTCACCGTCCTTAAGAAGCATGATCGTGGTTTTCAGCGGCCCCGCCACATCCATTACCTTGCTGCCGGTTCGACCTCCCGTTGGATCGCCAAGTTGGGCCATAGTCTCGAAGCGAATCGCCGCAACTTCGAGTTGCCGCTCCTTCTTTTCTAGACCGGAGGCTTTACGACTCAAAGGTATACCTGCGGTCACTGCGGCGCCGAGAGCAACCGATTTTTGTAAAAATTCGCGTCGATCGACATCAGTCATGTAAAACTCCAGCTGAGGTAAGTTTCTTTCTCATGATTGGAAAATACCTTTAACGTTACAGTTATTCAACCCGAGATTTCCTATTTGAATAGAACTTACGGGGTTTACTCTCGGAGTCTGTCTCGACACATTCTGAAATCTTGAGCAGATTTTTCCAGACCATTCATGATGGAATGGAAATCGCCTCCCATTACAATAAACCTTGCGCCAGCGGACATGGCGGTTTTTGCGGCGTCCGGATTTCCACAAGGACAGCCCCAGGCTTTGCCGTGAGACCGGGCTGCGTGGTCGACTTTCCGCAGGGCTTCAAGGTAAGCGGGTTGGTTGAGATCCAACGGCAAACCCATCCTGCTCAACAAGTCTGCCGGACCAATAAATAACAGATCGACGCCCGGCACCGCGGCGATGGCATCGGCCTGTTCGACCGCCTCCGGGGATTCCAGCATTACGCTGAGAAAGCGTTCCCGGTTGGCCTCTTCAAAGTAATCTTCCGGCCTTTCCAAGCCATATAAAGTATCCAAACCATAACCGTCCACCCCCCGATCGCCAAGAGGATGAAACTTGACCAAATCGACGTAAAATTTTGCCTCCTCCGGTGTTTCAACGTGTGGAATCATGATTCCGGTCGCACCGTTATCAAGAAACCGGTAAACTTCACTATCGGAACGGCTGGCAGGTCTCACCATGCAATCAATGTCGCAGGATTGGTGTTTCGAGAGGTAGTCCTGAATTTCACGGTTGCCCCACAAATGGTGTTCGGTTTCCAGCCAAACCCCATCGTATCCATTCTTCTTTGCGTAATGGGAAAACCATGGAATGGGGGTGCAGAGACTGGCCACCAAAGCAGGTTGCCCGGCCCTGAGACGTTTCATGATGAGGGATTGGCGCATGATATTTTCCTTGATGAGGGGGCCAAACGATTGAAAGGACGCCGATGCCGGACAATAATCTTCCGGTGGTCATAAAACCTGTCCAGTAAAGAGAATTTGCTCGTTTTTCAGCAAGACCCTACCTTTCCTGTTTCGCCTGTAATGTTCGCCCCTAAATATCCACGGAATAAACCCGAAAAGGCTTTTGTTGCCTTTCTCATTATACTCTTTGCCTGGCCAGGGATGGTTCAATCAGCGGAGGGTCCCGGTTGGGGTCATTTGATTTTTAATGAAGAAACCAATCCGGTGCAGCCGGTTCCCGATTCCAAGGATGAGCAGGGCAAATCGATGGCGGTGCTCGTGTCTCCGAAAGATAATCGGGATTGGGATCATCGGGCAAATTCGATTCTGGCAAAAATAGTCTATCTGGAATACGCTCCCGGGGGGAAGGCCTCATGGAAGCCTTCTGGGGGAAAAAGTGAAAAATTACTCGTCGTTACCAGTGGCTCAGCCGATGTTCAAATCGGATCCTTCCAATTTCATGTCGAGAAGGAAGATTTCATCCTGGTCCCGGCAGGAATGCCTTTTAAGGCCAAAGTCACGGGAGACGAGCCGCTTCGCCTCGTAAAAGCCGTCTGGACTGAAGACGCAGCGATCCCCGACGACAATGTCCCCCCTGTGGTCCGATCCGAGGCTACCTACCCGTTCAGTTATTTCAGTCGAGGCGGGCACATTACGATGACCCCTTCGGCCCGTCAAAAAGACACTGGTCTGGCAATCGTCGGGGTAGGAGGACACACAAAATTATCAGCCTCCCTCATGTTTTATCCGGAAGACCTGGAAAGCCGGGATTTTATAGGAAATAGTCTCATGATTCGATCGGCTCTTTCCCAATATGGAGCGGGGGGCGGCGGAACAGGTTCGCATTCGCATCATGGTCGCGAACAAGCTTTTCTTATTTTATCCGGCAGGGGGCTTTTTGAAATTGGTCCAACGACCAGTGAAGCGAAAACCGGAGATCTGGTTTTCGCCCCCAAACACGTGTTCCATGGCTGCAAAGTAATCGGAGATGAGCCCCTGAAATATCTCGAAATGGAGTGGAGCCACGCTTGGTAGGAATGCTTCGTTGACTTCACCCTCCCGTTGCCGATGGTCGCCGCGGAGAATACGAGAAATAGCGATGTCTTAATCGTAGGGGGTGGCGTGATCGGAGTCGCCTGCGCTTATTATTTGCTCAAAGAAGGCGTTGGCGTCAGGCTTATTGAAAAGAAACATGTCGGCGACGGCGCATCGGCAGGAAATTGCGGTTTGATCAGCCCAAGTTACGCTCTCCCCCTGAGCGCGCCGGGAGTAGTGGGGAAAACTCTCAAGGGAATCATTCTTGGCGATACACCATTGTATATAAAACCTCGATTGGATTTTAGCCTATGGAAGTGGTTGTTCCAATTTTCCAGCAATTGCAATAACCGAGACCGAATGCATGCAGCCGCCGCGCGCGCCAATTTACTAACGCAATCGAAGATCCTCTATGAACAACTTATTGAACGAGAACGCCTGGAATGTGATTGGGAGTCAATTGGCCATTTTGTCGTTTTAAAAACCGAATTCGCGATGGAGGAGTATTCTCGAATTAATGATATTTTGAAGCAATTTGATTTGGGAGGAAAATCCTACGTAGGAAAGGAACTCGCTGATAAAGAGCCGGCATTAAAGGAAGACATTTACGGGGGCTGGTTCTATGATATGGATGCCCACCTGAGACCCGATGAATTAATGAAAGAATGGAAATCGACGCTTCTTCGAAAAGGAGCCATAATTGAAGAAAACTGCGAATTCCATTCTTTCGAGTTCAATGGGCAAACGGTTTCAAAAATAAAGACCTCCCGTGGCGATTTCCGGGCAAATACCTATATTGTCACAATGGGCGCATGGACCTCTCTGGTTGAAAATCAGTTGAACCTGAAAATACCAATCCAACCGGGAAAAGGCTACAGCATGACAATGGATCGCCCAAAAATATGTCCAAAATATCCGTGCTCCTTCATCGCCCGAAAAGTGGTCGCGACCCCATGGGAAAGCGGCTATCGACTGGGAGGAATTATGGAGTTTTCGGGCTATAGTTCCAAAATTAACCGATCGCGCATCCAGTCTTTAATAACGGCAGCCAATGAATATTTGCGTGAACCTCTCGGCCAGGGCGTAAGTGTGGAATGGGAAGGGTTGCGCCCCATGACCTATGACGGGCTTCCCTTAATTGGCCGATCCCCTAAACAGGAAAACGTATATATTGCCGCCGGGCATAACATGCTGGGATTATCCATGGCTACCAGCACCGGAAAACTCATTTCCGAAATGATCACAGGCCAAGAACCCCATATGGATATTACTCCCTACAGTTTAAAGCGTTTCTAAGAACCGACCGGTGACTTTCGCGTTAAGGAAAGGATCTTTCCAGAATTTTCATTCTCCAACTCCAGCTAGATTGATAAACACCTCGTCCTTCCGCCGAACTCTCCCATAGACATTTATTAAGTGCTAAACCCTCATTATAAAATCTCACTGTCTATTCTCCGCCAAGGAATTACAAACGTACTTGTAAAAATCGCTAAATATTTTATGGTACCCAATTAAGGTCTGTGTAGACGCTGCCTGCAATATGCTCAGCGAAATATTATGAAAATATTTGTCATCGGTGGAACGGGTTTGATGGGACCTCATCTCGTAAGAGAAATCGAAGCAGCGAGCCACAAAGCCATTTGCTTCAATCGTCGTGGTAACCATCCTCGGGATAGAGAAGCAATAATAGGTGATCGTAGCGATGCTATTGGCCTGAGGAGTGCAATTATGGATAGTGAAGCAGATTTGGTCATCGACATGATCCCGTACACTGAAAAAGAGGCCATCGATTTAGGAGGAATTCTCAACGAACTAAAAAAACCTTTGATAGCTTGTTCGAGTGTCGATGTCTATCGGGCCTATAATATATTACATCGAGTTAGTTCGCCTCCTTATCAAAAATGTCCCATCAAAGAATCCGACGAACTTCGATCCAGGCTGAGCATCGAAGGGAAAGCGTACGATAAGCTGCATGTCGAACAACAATACTTGTCATTGAATGTCGATGTATCCATTTTTCGCCTACCCGCTATCTATGGTTGGCCGGATCAGAGACGCATCAAGGAATATGTTGATCAAATAAGAAATGAAGGTACGGTAAAGATGCATCCGTACGATACAAAATGGCGCTGCTCGCGTGCATTGAACGAAAACTGCGCATTCGCCATTTCCCTTGGAATTGGTCATAGTGGCAAACATGTATACAATGTCGCTGAGCCCATTCATCATACTGAAGAAGAATGGTGTAGGATAATTGGACGCCATTTACATTGGGATGGCGAGATTGTTTATGATGAATCAATTGAAATCAATGCAGACGCGAATCAAGATTGGTTTGTAGATACCCAGTTAATACGAGAAGAACTGGGCTACAAGGAAAAGTATGATTGCGATGAGGGACTGCGCAGAAACATCTTCAACTACTTGGAAGCCGAACAAGGCAGTGGTGGCAACAGCTAACGCCAATCCTCACTTTGACATTCGCTAAAATAAATAATGTATACACCACAAAAATTCTCGATAAATGATAAAGAAACGATTCGACGGTTTATCGAGAAAAACAGTTTCGGAATCTTGATATCGAAACATGGAGGGGAGTTTTATGATACACACACTCCACTATTTCTTTCTAGCGAATTTGAGTATGTATATGGTCACATCGCCCGCGCAAACTCACAGTGGAAAGGATGGAATGAATCTTCCAGTGTGAAAGTTATTTTTCATGGGCCTCATGCCTATATTTCTCCAAACTATTACGTTGGAAGCTTCAATGTTCCCACATGGAACTATACGGCCGTTTCGATTTCGGGTAAGATCGAGATTCTTGAATCGGTTGAGGAGCAGAAGCAATTGATCCACTCACTTGTAGTCCAAAATGAGAAGATTTTTACCCGTCCATGGAGGCTCGATGAAGAAGATGAAAAATTGATGGATCTTTTCAATGCGATTGTATGCTTCAGGGTTAAGGTCGAAAATATTGAGGCAAAATTCAAATTGAATCAGAACAAGACAGAGGAGAATCGCCTTAGCGTAATTGAACACCTAAGAAAAAGCGGCCTTCACATGAGTTCAGAAGTTGCTATATTAATGGAACAAGCGATAAACGAACCTGACAATAGAGGTAACGCCTAGCGGCGCGCCTCACTTTGAGGTTATGTGGTCTATCCGTGAATAATTATTTAGAATATTCAACTTATATCGATTGGCAAGACCAGTCTATTCTAAGTCTCGCAGGCGAATTTCTTGCCAGATCTAATTCCAAAGATGAATGTGTAAAAATCACTTTTGAATGGGTGCGTGACAGCATAAAGCACAGTTCTGATTTCAAACTTAATCCTGTCACCTGCAAGGCTTCCGAAGTTCTTAAGTATAAAACGGGTTATTGTTATGCTAAAAGCCATTTACTTGCAGCCCTCCTGCGTGCCAATTCAATTGAAGTCGGTTTGTGCTACCAAAGATTAAGTGTAACAGGGAAGGGTGCACCGTATTGTCTTCATGGGCTTAGCGCCGTCAGGCTGGAAAATGGTTCTTGGTATCGCATTGACGCACGTGGGAATAAAGAAGGAGTGAATGCTCAATTTTGTCCTCCAACTGAGAAGCTAGCCTTTCCTATTGAATCATCACTTGAGGCTGACTTGCCTGAAATTTGGGTTAAACCTTTGCCGCAAGTAATCGAAACTCTTGAAAACTATAATACCTGGCTTGAAGTCCATGAAAACCTGCCAGACATCGAAGTGATTAGAACCCAGATATAGATTCTACAAAAGTGTACAAACACATAATGGTTATCTGCATCACCATCATCGACTTTGAGATAGGTTCAACTTACCTTGCACCCGCAGGCGGGTCGATCAGCTCAAAATTGTAGTCCGGGGTGTCCTCGGCGAGGGTCGATAATTTCCACGGTTCCAGATGCCGAAGGTTTTCAGCCCCATAGACCGCTGCATAGGCGCGGCGGCTGTGATCGCTCCGATTGGGAAAGCTTTTGTGCACCAACCCGCTGTTGAAGAAGATGCCATCTCCAGGATCCATTTCAATGGATATGAGTTTGTCGATTTCCACTTCGTCCTCATAAAGAAGATTTCCCTGAATGGGATGATCGTGATGGCGAAGATCGACCGTGTGCGAGCCCGGAATTACGTGCAAACAGCCATTTTCGATAGTCGCCGGATCGATGGCCAGCCAGAAATTCATGGCGTTAGGTTTCAGTTTTGGCCAAAAGGAAGTATCCTGGTGCAAACCGGCTTCGATGCCGTGGCGGGCCGGTTTCATAAATACGGTATCGCTGAACATCTGCACGCCGGATTGAAAGAGCGAAGAGATAACCTGATAAATAGCCGGGTGACTGCCGATTGCCTTGAAATAGGGGTGATGATGAAACATGTTCGACATCAGGCGCACTCGTTCTCGGCGCGGCTTGTCTGTACGGTCTTTCATTTCCGGTTCCCAGAAAGTGTAAAAATGATCCGGCATCCAACCTTTGTAACCAGTTTCAGGTGTTAACTTACCGTCCAACAGCAGATCGGTCATTCGATCCAGTTCGCTTAAATCACTTCCAGTGATCAAGTTCCGAACCACCAGATAACCTTCCTGCTCAAATTGCTTTCGATTTTGTGAATCAATATCCATTTTACGAATCCTCAAAGTTTAGGGGGGAATCCGAGATCCTGTAAGGCTGATACGGCAGTCTCAACTGATTCCTCCCGGACCAGAAAATAATCTTTGGAATATGTTGAAACCACGAGCACATTCAGGTCCCGTTCAGCGATTGCTTTAGTAATAACGGCGATAAATCCTTTGGCCACGAATGGCTGGGAAACCCTTATTTCAATGAGTTTAAACCATTTGACCTCCTCATCAAACGGAGTCCCGGCGATATTTGCCTCCTCGGTCACAATGGTAATTTCATCCTCGTCCTGCGCCATAAGAAAATGGTTAGCAACGTCCGTTTGCGCATGGGTTTTGAGGTAGGCATAACGTCCCCCGCGAACAATTACCTGGCTCGTGCGGATTACCTCGTCCAGACTAGAATATTCAGACATCTTTAAAATTGCTTTGAATTAATTTATTTGCCCGCGTGATCCGGTACCGGCCAACCCAGGTCGATCATTAATGAACGCAATTCGGCAAGTTCCCGCTCATCCATCGGCACCGATGGCGGGCGCGGTGGGCCCAGGTCCAATCCCATTAATTTCGACATTCCTTTGGCCACTTTAGAGTCGCTTCCGGATTTTGTCACGACCTTGCTGAAAAAAGTCCCGAACGGTTTCACGAAAGAGTCCCACTTCGCCTGAGCCTCGTCATATTGATCCTGTTGGATCAGATCCCAAAGTTTCAGATAGAAGGACGGATAAGCCTCCACACCGTCGATGAGAAAGCCATGCCCACCCAGCTTGTGGCAACCTATGGGGTCGTTATTGTTGTCGAGGATGTTGAACCAGTCGGCCAATGCAAACACATCGGCGTAATTGGTCTCCGGTGGGGCCGACCATTTGATGGCCACGACGTGCTCGAAATCAACCATTCTGGCAAGCGTTTGCGGGAAAATAGCACCGTGATTGAGCCAGGGTGTGGCATATATGATGATGCCTATATCAACCGCCTCAGAGACCGCACCATAGAAACGCAGGATGTCTTCCTGGCTCGGCAGATTGAAGATGGGCGGCGATATCTGCAATGCAGGCACACCCACATCGGCAGCCCGTTTGGCATCTTCGATTGTGCGGAGCGTGTCCTTGTGATGGATCGCACCCAGGACCGGCACGCGGCCCTGGGCGGCTTCAACGACCGTTTGGAGCAGCCGCGGCCATTCATCCTCCCGCAAAAGGTGCCCTTCACCGATTGAGGCGGCAACCTTCAGGGTCGATCGGCCATTTACGAGGCCGGCTTCGATCCAACGTTCGGTGGCGGTCGCCATAAGGCCATGGTCGATCTCGAATTTGTGGTCGAAAGCCGCTGGCACAGTGGCAATGGGGCCTACGATCAATTTTCTCAATTGGGTACGGTTCATGGTAACCGGAGAATCTTAAGCAGTTGATCGATCAGGACGCAATAGCGCCGCCAGCGCGACCACTGCCCAGGTACCCTCGAGTACAACGAAAGGCATGAAGTCAATTCTCCAGGAAGCGTAACAGGCCAGGCTTGCGCCGAGCACATTGAGACTTTGGTAACTACGGGATGCGCGTGACAACCACCCGAACAAGTTCAATCCAAAAGCCAGCAATAGCAATGCCACCCCCAATGAACCTATCCACTCGGAATTCGTCACATTGCCATTTCTTCAATTAAGTAAATCTCAGGAATAGGAGAATCCCGGTTTAAGAGTGTGTCTAAGAGACTGTTGGCACCGCAATCATGTTGTTTGTGCAATCGACGCGGATTGATTTCGAGTAATGGTGCACCTGAATGTTCTCAGAAACCGGGGTTGGTGCGCGCACCAGGAATTCCGCCCAATCCTTTTCGGTATGCGCGATATAAGCAAGCTGGAAGGATTCATGAATTTCAGGTGTCGGCAGCGTCAAATCAGGAAGGAGAACGGGGCCGGTATCTACCTGGTAATATTTTTCCCGGGGGCTCCAGTTAACGGTTTTTACCGGGTATTCCAGCAGAAGGTCATAATGTTCAGTGGTTATAGTGGTCCTGGATACCATGAGTTGGCCCGTTTCCAGTATTTTTATCATTTCCTCGATATCATCCACTACTGCACCCGGGCGCTTATTTATTTCCATCGCAAAATGAGTATAGGCCTCCGAAGTTTTCTCAAACTGGCGTTCTGACTGGACCCCGAGTGATTCCGGATAGCGCATGACTCCTTTGTCGCAACGATCCCATTTCTTAATTACGAGGGAATTTTCCGCTGAAACGACGGGAAAGAAGTCGGCGTTAGGGTCGGTCCAGATATCCCGCTCGACACCAACCCGTTCCGTTTTGCAGGCCGCACCGAGGAGATATGAAGTTGTCTGGCCGGTTTTTTTGTCCCGCGCTTCGGCCAGGCATTCAGCGGGCACGCGCACCTTATTAAAGGTATGCGGGGGCTTATGGGATACCGTTATGGGGGCTTTAATCAATGTATCAAACCCCCATCGAATGTAAGTGCGATCGAAGTCACAAATTTCTGTATTCATAGCCTGGGAACTCATAGTTGGTAGAAGATTATTGTTTCGTTTTGTTTTAGAAAAGCGATTCGATTGAACCCAATTTTACGCCCTACAACAACAAAGAGGTAAAGCCCGGATTAACGGACAGATTTTCAGACCAGTACGATTCCGAAAGCAATCGCATGGGGATTAACGGGAGTTAATCGGAATCGGTTTGGTCCAGCCAACTTGTCATACGCTGGTGCAATTCTTCGGAAATAGGGTTACGCAGGCAATCCAGCGCATTGTCGATATGCGCTTTCTTCCTTGCCCCAACGAGAACAGAGGAGATGCCAGGATAAGCGATCACCCAGGCCATTGCCAGGGTGACTATGCTCTGTCCTGATTCCGCCGATAATGCGCGCAGCGAATCGAGTATCTTAAAATTTTGTTCGCTGAAATAAACGTCGACGTGTCCGGGAATCACATCGAAGCGGGTGCCCTTGGGAATATCGTCTCGGGAAGGGGAATATTTTCCAGCCAGAAATCCTGCTGCCAGTGGGCTGTAAACCATCGTGGCTACTTTTTGCTCAATACAAAATGGCAGCAGGTCCAGGCGCACACCGGCACCGGCCAAGCTGAAGGGCGGCTGGATGAATTCCATGCGGGCGCAGCCTCGCGTTTGGCTCAGTTCAAGAGCTTCCGCCAATTGACGGTATGAAAAATTGCTGCAACCGATGGCCCGAATATGACCTGCGTTTACCTCTTCGGTAAGGGCCTCGAGGGTCTCCTCAAGGGGCACCTGAGGGTCCGGTGAATGCATCATATAAATATCGATGAAATCCGTTTGCAGGCGTTCCAGGCTTCCCCTGACCGCCCGGTGGATGTTGGCGGTCTGTCCTCCGGTGCTGACTTTGGTGCAGAGGGTGACCTCCTTTCGGTTATCCCGGTCGCGCAGCCAACGACCTATGATTTTTTCCGAGGAATGCATTTCGCCCGAGACCTCCCGGACATCATCGACGCCACAAACTTTACGCCGGTAGGAACGGGCATTGCCCCCGCCGTAAGCTTCCGCCGTATCGATCAAGGTGATGCCGTGTTCCAGAGCGTAATCGAGGGTTTCCCGGCTGGCCGCCTCGTCAATTTCGCGCCCAAAGAGCGCGCCTCCCAAACCGAAGCGACTGAGGGTAATGTTTGTAGTTTCGTCTCCCATCAGCTCCCGTTCTCCTTCACTAAATGGTCGATCAGCGGTTTCAGATCCTCCGGCAGATTCTCATAGATCGACTGGGGTAAAAGTGCCACTTCGGAGTCTTGGCCTCCGGTTTTCTCAACCATCTGCCGGCGTTCTCGCGTACCTGGTTTGAGAGGGTTGAGGTTAATCCACCAAGGGGCGTAACGCACGATGACCCCAGATCGGTCGTGATCGCTGATGTTCGGGGCGATGGCATGCCAGGTGCGGGCATCGAAGACGCCCACATCACCCGCTTTGCCAATCAGTTGAACTTCTCCCTCGTATTTGGCTCCAGGATCGACGGCGGTGCCGTGCTCTGGGGCATAATCGCGCTTGTGGCTGCCCGGAATGATGATGGTTCCCCCGTTTTCAACCGTATAATCGGTTATCATCCACATCGTTACAAGATTCATAATTACATCTGGATAAGGCGCGCGGACACGACTGCGATTGTTTTGGTTGTAGGGCCAGTCGGCATGGACTTCCCCTCTAGGAATGCCGCGCCCATTGATCGTCCCGGTTAACATTGAAATATTGGGAAACTCTCCGAAAAGGTGGTCAACTATCGCCATAAGCCGGGGATTTGTCAGGTAGGGGGCGATTGCCTGATTGACCCGTAGAAAACCGGTTACGTAACCCGACGGCGGAGGGAGAGTGGAGTGTTCACGAACGGAGGCCATAATCGAATCGCGCAACTTGGGAATATCTTCGGGTGGAATGACCTTGCGAAGGATGCAGTAGCCATAGCGATTGAGGTCAGCCAATAGGGCCGAAAGCTCGTCGGAATTATTTTTTTCAATGGCCGCCATAACATATATAATTTATAGATTGTTGCGCCTCCGTTGACGCGAAAAATGGGTTCCAACCGTTATCGATCTCTTCCTTGAGTGGACTAAAATACCTTCCAGTAACTCAAGTTTTCCTATACGGTCTGTTTTTTTAACCAGTTATTAGAACCTATCTCAAAGAAATCCACTATGGTGGAGAGCGATATTACTCCTCCTCTGGATCGAGGGAACGCAAACTTTCTCCATCTTTAAATTCTGAAAGGATCAAGTTTCTGTGGGTATAAACCGTCGCGTTTTCGAGAAGCTGAAGAATTACCCGAGTCAAACGGCGAGAAAACAAATCCCTGGGGTAGGCGTAGTGGGCAATTTTGGGCTCAAGAAAATTAAAGGAATGATCCCTGTCGCGTGCAATCAACGATATATCATTGGGTACGGTTATGCCTCTTTTCAACAAGTGCATGACCACCATCAATGTTTCCAAAGGCCTGGAAGTCAGAATCCCCGTCGGCCTTTGCTCCTCCGAGTCCAGTAATTTGTCCAACCGGTAAATAAGGTCCTGTCTGGTATCCTTGTGGCGGACGATAACCCCTTTGGCGTTGGTATGACGGGACTGGGTGATACCATTCATAAAGCCTTCGGCGCTGGCGTGATCTCCGGCAATTCGGTCGTCGGTTCGAATGAAGGCCAATCGCCTATGACCACGACCCAGAAATAACCCAGCCGCATGACGGCATACCGCATAATTGTCCACATCCAGAGAGGGCAACTTTATCGATGGGTAACAAGAGCCAAAGACCAAGGCCGGAATGCCTTGTGCGTAAAACCATTTTTGCTGTTCCTTGGAGGAGAGCAAAAGGATGCAGCAGGATACAGAATGTTTTTCAATAAAGTTTTCCAACTTCAGCCTTTGATAACGGAACTCCTGTGTTGGTGAAATGAAGATTTCAGTCTCGAATCCGCCCAGGTGCAGGTGATGGCGAACCTCCATCAATACCTGGAAAGTCAAAGGAGAGATTTGGGAAATCGATTTGTTGATTATTAATCCGATCATCCTCCTTTGACTCGATACCGGCCTCTTATCAACGGGGAAGACCATGCGCCGTCTACCATGAGTAACCCGAATCATCCCTTCCTTTTGCAAGAGTGAAAGGGCGGCCCGCAAAGTTGGGCGGCTTATGTGCAACTGATCGCAAAGTATGCGCTCCCCCGGAAGGGTTTCCTTCCAGTGCCCTTCATTGATTCCGTCCCTCAAAATAGAAGCCGTTTCGGATATCAAGGAGATACGTTTGGGAATTTGCAGCATGGTGGAGTATTAATTAAGCGGAAGACGATCTTCCATTTCAATGGTTATTATGAATCTGGGTGATGGTAAAGAGATTTAACCAGATATTTCGTTTTGGCAATTTATTTTCCCTTTGGTTCACTTCATTCTCTTGATACTGAAAACAATCTTATTAAGCCATATTTTTCATAAGCAAACGCACCCCTTCCCCTGTTAATAGCCTTAACAACCAAACAAAAAACTCATGAATAAATTACTTAAAAAAATCAGCCTTATATTGGCTGTAAATTGTGTCTTGGCCGGATTTCTCTTTAGCCAGGAATCCTCCGAGGAAGATGAAAACTTAATCACCCTTGATCCTTTTATCTTAACTGAAGTCGAATCCGTTGGATACGCCACCAGCTCCACCGCCGGTGGTTCCAGGTTTAACGTCCCCATTTTGGATTTATCCCATTCCGTTATCGCGGTAAACCGTGAGTTAATGCAGGATACGGGCGCCGTAGATTCCTATAAGGCCTTGCAATATGTCAGCGGACTTGGTCCGTCTTCGACCGTTTATATCAACGCCATGATCATTCGCGGGATCGATGTAAGGGGAAATGACTCCCA